>JASLLL010000029.1 GCA_030747075.1 Gemmatimonadota bacterium | reverse complement strand
ACGGTAGCCGAGTGCATGGTTCAATCCTCCACAGTGATGGATTCGGTGAGCTTGATGTCGGGGAACGTTGCCCGGAGTACATCCGGGTTCCAGAATGCCGACTGGGTAAGCTCCCGCCGGTCAACCGTCGTGCGGTGAGGCAGCACGTCCATGAGGTGGAGCGTGCGATCCCGGCCTTCGTAGTTCGCGTGGCCGATGGGCTCTCCATTGAGCACGATGACGATACCACCTGCGTCCATGACGCGATGGAACTTCTGGATGGCTTCCTCGTGCATCGCCGGGCGATCCATGGGGGCATCCTCGGGAAGAACCGCGGGGATGCCGATCCAGCGCTTCTGGGGTTTCGGTGAATCCAGGTCTTCGCGGAACATGACCTCGCAGCCGTTCGGGTACTCCTCGAGGGAGCCCGGGACGATGAGATCGGAGTTGCGGATCGCGTCGAAGAACGCCTGATTGGGATTGGCGGCACGCATGGTGCGGGCGGTCCGGTAGGCGTTCAGTGCATCTACATGGATCAACTGGGACCGTGCGTTGTGTGCCACGGTCACCGGAGAATCCGGAATGATGAGATACGGGATACCCGCAGGGTACTCGGCGCAGGTCAGCGAGAGCGTCGCAGTCCCCTGTCCGGTGAAACCGAACGGTTCGTGAAGCAGCTGACCATCAGCCAGGACGATCCCTTCGCCGGGTGACGTCGGAGCGTCACTGGCAAGAGCGACAATACCGCAGAGCAGTACCGTGACCGTCGTGAGGGTAAACGTGCGGCCCATGCCACACCTCCTTCACGGGACGGCGGTGCCTTTCCGCACCAGTGATGGTGCGGGTGCACCAGGGAGAAGATCATGACGCGTGAGCGCGACACAATCGAGAGGAGCAGTGGGTCGAGGGAATCGAGGGATAGGAAATTCAACCGCATAGTCCCGCCTCCCGACGTCCCGGATCGCGCCTCATTCTACCCCGCGGATCCATTCACGACCGATTGTTTGGGAGTCCTGATGAGGCTGGTGAGTTCCCCACCGAGGTAATTGTTCGCAGTCCAGTAGTAGTAACCCGGACTGGTGCTGGCGTAGGTGTTGTCGATGATCTCACCCACGAGTGTTGAACCTTTGTACAGTTCGATCTTGAAGTAGCCACTCGTCCCGCTGTGAGTCCACTCGATGTAGTACGGTGTTCCGTTCGTCCAAGAGCCACTCCAAGAGGGACTGTTGACGGTGATCGTAGCCCCGAAAGACGTCGAACTCACCATCATGAGGAGAAGAGCGGCGAATATCGTCGTTCTCATGACACTACCCTCCTAGTTCATCGACGCGATATACGCCATCGCGATCTGAATCACAGGGAAGATTGCAGCGGGATTCTGGAATCCCATCAAGTGGGGGCTGTTGAGCGCTGTTTTCAAACGCACGTCTGCATCGTACTTGGACACCATGTCAGGACTGTCCAGGTCGATGAGAAGTCTTCCCATGAGCACCAAGGAAGACATACAACCCTCTTTTTGAGTGGCTCGGGTCCTGTACCGGTCGACAACAAGGGTCAGAAGATCAACCTTCGCCTCGTTGGTGAGTCCCGACCTGATTTCATCCCTACTGAGCAGGACCTCGATCAATGCCAAATCCCACTCGTACCAAAACCGAGTCGTTCGCTCCCAGCTGGAATCCGGAGCATCCGGATCCATACTCTGATAGACTTCGAACAGAGCAGGACCAGCATCCGTCCGTTGGAGAAGCTCGGCAAATGCATTGGATCCCTTGCTGATTCTGAGAATTCCAGCATTGACTCCCTTCCCGTCGGGTATAACCCAACTGTGTCTGAAGGGTGTCTTGAGACAGGTATGTGCGAGTCCCCTGGTGCTCATGGAGGTAAGCACATCAGAGGGAATCTGGATCACCTGCCAGGTCGAGTCCTTGTGCACCGTATCCCACTCGGGTGTCATCGGAACGACAGGGTATTCGTAGACATCGAAGCTCTCCACGGCCGAGTGGCGATAGGGGTCGTAGTCCACGACGACGGAGCCCTGAGCGCGGGCCGTCTGCGGAAGGGCCAAGGCCAGCAGGAACGCCAGAAGCTTGTTTATCTCTTCCCCCTTGGCGACGCGAGAGACACGCGTCACTCCAGTCAAGTTCCGTTCCTGCCGCAACCCTGAGACCTTCGCGCCTCCGGCAATCCGTGCGTTCACCCCGCGCGTGGAGAGGTGCGGAGTTGCCCCACCCCACAGCAGAATCCGTGCCAATCTGTCCAGGCAAGGGCAACAGACGCCCAGGTTGCTGTGTCGCAGCCACTTCCGCCCAAGGCACCGTGCAGCCACGCGCTCCCTCATGGCCGGGACCGGAACCATCGGTTCCAGGGAGGCGGAACCGATTCGCCCCCCCCCCCCCCCCCCCCCCCCGGGGGGGACCGAGAGATCGGCCAGGCCTTGCCTCATCCTGGTGACCGGCCATTCGGCTTTTTGCGGGGTGGTGCCGGACATCGCCAGGATGGGTCTCAACGAGATCGCGACACTCATCGGCGCCGGTTCCCCCAACAACAATCATCGCAACACAACCAGACGGTCAAACTCACACAAACGCGTAAGGGCCCGCACCTTTCCAGGCTACGGGCCCTCGCACTGGTGGAGGCGGCGGGAATCGAACCCGCGTCCGAAGAACCGTCTCCGACAATTCATCCGTGCGCTTTCCGCCTTTTGAATCTCACTTCGACCGGCTCCGACGGACGGGATCCGGGCGACGCCAGCCTCGGTGCATTTTGACCGCTCCGGCCGAGGCGCCCGGAAGCAGCGAGTCCGCGAAAATGACGGTGGCATCCCCCCCCGCGGACACGGAAGGAGCCACCGCTGGCCTATTTAGGCGGCCAGGGCCAACTCGTCGTTGGCAGTTGTTGTGTTGCCCTTTTTAACGAGGCCGGGCACCTCGGCACGCAATCATCGGTTCAGTGAACCCCGTCGAATCCATTCGCCCCCATGTTGAAAGTGATCTCACGCCACCGCAGGCGAACCTTCGCCGTCAGCGGCCCCTTCAGTATTCGTCATTTCGCCCGGGTGTTTCAACCCCCGAAGCGGCAAACAGATCCATCCTTGTCCGGGAGGCCCCGGGCGCGAGAGGTGGTACACCGCCAGGGACTCGAACCCCGAACCCACTGATTAAGAGTCAGTTGCTCTGCCAGTTGAGCTAGCGGTGCACCTTCTGTCACGCCCCTCCGGGGAACCCCGGACGCAAGCCCGCGCAAGATACTCCCTCTGCGGGAGCCCTTCAAGCCGTTTCGGGCACGCGGGTTGGGGTGGATGACGGGACTTGAACCCGCGACAGCCTGAGCCACAGTCAGGCGCTCTACCAACTGAGCTACACCCACCACCCCTTCAAGACCCGCGCCGATCCTGGCGCGCCCGGCAGGACTCGAACCTGCGGCCCACGGCTTAGAAGGCCGTTGCTCTATCCAGCTGAGCTACGGGCGCGTCGGTCGGTCGTCCATCTCCACTGCAGGCTGGTCGGGGCGAGAGGATTTGAACCTCCGACCCCCTGCTCCCAAAGCAGGTGCGCTACCGGACTGCGCCACGCCCCGAAACCGATCCGCCCGCGGAGGTGATCGCGAACGGGGCGAATGCCGGTCCGCGCCCCCGCTGAGCAGTCCCCTTCCTGCCGGAGAACCGGGAGAGACAGTACCCGCGTGGCGCGCGAAGTGTCAAGCCGCCCCCCGGCCCTGCCCGCGCGGCCCGGCCGCCTTCAGCCCCTCGAAGAGCGACCCCGCACGGCGCACGGCCTGCCCCCGATGCGATCGAGCGTCCTTGTCGGTCGATGCCATCTCCGCGAAAGTCCGCGTCTCCCCGGCGGGCACGAAGAGCGGATCGTACCCGAACCCGCCCGAGCCGCGCTCCTCCCGCAGGATCCGACCTTCGCACGCGCCCTCCGCAAACCGCGTCTCCCCGTCCGGCATCGCCAGCGCCAGCACGCAGCGGAACCGCGCATCCCGATCCCCGTCCGGGACATCCGCCATGCATTCCACCAGGTGTCGGCGATTCGCCGCGTCGTCCGCGTCCACTCCGGCGAAACGCGCGCTCCGAACGCCCGGCGCCCCTCCGAGCGCATCCACCTCCAGCCCGGAGTCGTCGGCCAGCGCGGGAAGCCCCGTCGCGGCGGCGGCGGCCTCCGCCTTCTTCGCGGCGTTCCCGTGGAAGGTCGGGCGGTCCTCCACGACATCTCCCGCCCCGGGGAACTCCGACAGCGGAACGACAGTCACGCCGAATCCCCGGAGCAGTTCGGCAAACTCACCCACCTTGTGCGGGTTCCGGGTGGCCAGCACGACCCTCACTTCACCGCTCGCTCCGCTACTCACCGCCGCCCGTGCCCTCCGCCAGTCCGAGCACCCCGCGCTGCAGGTCGACGAGCTCCGACACGCCGTCACGCGCCAGGTCCAGCATGGCGTCCAGCGTCTCCCGCTCGAAGGGGTCCGCTTCCGCCGTCCCCTGCACTTCCACAAACCGACCCGAGGCCGTCATCACCACATTCATGTCGATCTCCGCCCGCGAGTCCTCTTCGTACGGGAGATCCAGCACCGGCGTCCCGTCCACGACCCCGACGGAAATCGCCGCCACGAGCTCGCGAAGGGGCCACTTCTCCAGCGCGCCGTCCTGCCGCATCTTCTCGCACGCCTCAAAGAGCGCGACACACGCGCCGGTGACCGCCGCCGTCCGGGTGCCGCCGTCGGCCTGCAGCACATCGCAATCGAGTGTGACGGTGTGGTCCCCCAACGACTGCAGGTCCGTCACCGCGCGGAGCGAGCGCCCGATCATCCGCTGGATCTCCTGCGTCCGGCCCCCGCCCTTGCCCCGGCGCATCCGCGTGGAAGTGCTTCGCGGGAGCATCCCGTATTCGCCGGTGACCCAGCCGCGGCCCTTTCCGCGCAGCCACCCCGGCACGCCCTTTTCCACCGACGCGGTGCACAACACCCAGGTGTCGCCCATCCGCACGAGACACGACCCCTCCGCGTTCTTCGCATACCCGATCTCCAGCGAGACGACTCGCAGGGCGTCCACCCCTCTCCCGTCCGCACGCGTCATGCGCTCTCTCCCTTTCCGGCCACCGGCTTCCGCCCCGGCCACTCCACGAGTTCTATCGATACTTCGCCAGCGGGAATGCACCGGACAGATCCGTGTGCCCCGCGAGCGTCGCCACCGGTCTCCCTTCGATCAGAATCTGCACTTCATCCACCCACAAGAAGTTGGTGCCGATCGTCGCCAGGAGACACTGCATCGTGGCGCGCTCGGCCTCCGAGCCGCCGGGGTGATTCCTCTGCGCCTCCCGCGACAGATCCAGCGTCACGCGGCCGTCGCCGTCGTGAAACACATGGCGCACCGCCGTTCCCTCCGGAAGCGGCGACGCACCCCCCCCGCGCGGCCCGACCGCCAGTTCCGCAATCACGCGGGCCAGATCGTCCTCGGGCATTTCCCCGGCCAGCACCTCCCGATCTTCACGAACCGTCCCGCCGTCCTCCCCGGCGAAGACCAGTTCCACACTTCTCGTTCCCGGCGTCTCCTCCACTTTGGGGGCGATCGGGTTCGTCTCTTCGCGCTCCAACGCGTAGTACATCCCTCCCGCGACCAGCACCACCACCATCACCGCCAGAATCGCAATCCCCCACTTCACGGCGCCGTCTCCTCCGCGGGCTGAAGCTCACCGACCGCCGCCGCGTCCCGGAAACGCAGCGCCGCCTCCAGAAGCGCGACCGCCACCCCGTCGTGGAAGCCTCCGTCCGACAGCGTCAGGCTCTCCTCCGGATTCGAAAGGAACCCGCACTCCACCAGCACGGCCGGGATTCCCGCACCCCGCAGTACGGCGAAGTCTCCCTCGCGCACGCCACGGCTCTCCAGCGGAAGAAGCGCTTCCATTTCTTCCAGCGTCCAGTCTGCCAGAAGGCGACTCTCGCGCACCGCGTCCGCCGACACTTCGCCCCAGCGCCGCATGCCGCCCTCCTCCGCCGCCGTCCCCTCCGGAAGAACCGCCACGGAGAAGCCCCGGGTGCTCGCGTCAAACCACCCGTTCGCGTGGATCGAGAAGAGCAGGTCCGCGCGCCCGGCAATCACTTTCTCCGCGCGACTGTCCGCCCTGATGTAGCGATCGTCACGACGCGTCATGACCACCACGAACCCCTCGTCCTCCAGGAGTTCCGCCAGCCGCCCGGCGATCAACAGCGCGATCTCCTTCTCCGAAACCCCGGCGCTCGACAGGACACCCCGGTCCATCCCGCCATGCCCGGCGTCCACCGCCACCACGCGCACTTCCCGCCCGGCAAGATCCGCGCGTTCCCCCTCGCCCCATCCCTCCACCGCGTCCCCACTGTCCGCGCGGCCCGCGGCGAGAAGCCATCGCGCCGGGCGCCCGCGAAACTCCAGCCCCAGCCCCGTCGGCGCGTCCCGCGACAGGTGGAAGTCCAGTTCCGCGTGCCCCGCTCGCTGCGTCGCGACCAGCGAATCCACGAACCGCCCGCCCGGCGAGAATCCCTCCAGCTCCGGAGCCAGAATCCCGTCGTCGATGGCCACGCGAACACGACGGCCCGTGCCGTCCCCGCTCCCCTCCAGCACATGGTGCACGCGGGCGACCTGCGCCTTCCCCAGACCGATCTCCGCCAGCACGCTCTCTTCCGGCAAACCGTAAGACACGCGAAGCACCGTGGGATCCTCCGTGTCGATCCGAAGAAGCCGCCGATCCCGATGCCAGCTCACTTCACCTTCGACAATCGGCGAGAGCACGCGCGTCACCAGTCGAACCGGGACGAGCACCCCGTCTCCCGTTCGCACAATCGGGGCCATGAGGTTCACGCCCTCGGACCCCGTGAAGACGAACGGGCTGTCCACCGTCAGGCGAATGCGGCGCCCTGCCACCTTCAGCACGATCTTCTCGATGTCAGGCCGCCAGTAGCGCGTTCCGTGGAAGATACGCGCGACATCCGCCAGCCGCAGGCAGTCCACGCCGTCCACCCGAAAGCACGCCAGTTCGCGCGGTTCCGGACGGGCGGTCGTGCGCAGGAAGCCGCCCGATCGCTCGACGCGTGGCCCGGCCGAGGCTTCCGTCCCCGCGTGAACGACCAACGCCAGGCACCCCGCCGCAAGAAGCGCACTCGCCAACCGGTTCACTCGTCGCCTCCCGTGCGCCGCGCCTTCGCCTTTCGCATTTCCCGCCTGGCCTCCGTTGCGGCGATGTCGTCCCGGCGATCGTACGACCGCTTCCCCCGCGCCAGCGCAATCTCCACCTTCACACGACCGTGCTTCCAGTAGAGGCGCAGCGGAACCAGCGTCAGCCCCTTCTCGCGGATCTTCCCGATGATGCGGTCAATCTCCCTTCGATGAAGAAGGAGTTTCCGCTTTCGCGTGGGTTCGTGGTTTTCGCGGTTCCCGTGCTTGTACTCGGGAATGTGCGCCCCGACGAGGAACACCTCCGACCCGTCGATCCGCGCATACGCCTCCGACAGGCTCGCCTTCCCGGCGCGCAGCGATTTCACTTCGGTTCCGGTAAGGCTCAGCCCCGCTTCCATCCTCTCGATGAGATGGTAGTCGTGACGCGCCTTCTTGTGGCTGGTGATCGTTCGGTTGTTCTCGTCCATGATTCCCCTCGCGCGGAGCGGAGCATACCACTGCCGCACGGGTCTTCCCACTGTGCGCGGCGCGTGTCGGGTCCCGCATTCGCCATGCGGGGAACCGCCAGGACCTCCGCCGCCTCCACGCTCCATGCCCGCCGACCACCCCCCCCCGGGCGCGTCCAGCGCACGCGAAGAACAAGATCCGCCACGCCGTCGGGCCCCGGGGCCTCGACCCGGATCCCGCTGATCTCCCGCAGGACGAAGGCGTACTGCCTCGGGAGCGCCCCCCGGTCCCGAGGGACATCCACCATCAGCCGCAGCGGCGCCGAGTCCGTTCCCAGGCCGTCGGCCCTCGCTCGATTCGCCACCTCTTCGCAGGCCCGCGCGACCTCCCCGTACGGCAACCCGTAGGAAGGTCCCCCCGAGTGCCGAACCATGTACCCCTGAAAGAGGAGCCATGACAGCACATTCACCACGACCAACGTTCGGAGGGAGAGCGCACACCGGCCGGGAGCCCTTTTCGGGCGAAGCCGACGCGCCCCGACCACCAGAAGTGCCACCAGCACGGGAAGCACCGGCAGGAAGTAGTGCGCCACGCCGCGAACACCCAGCGCCAGATACGCCACCGGGACCCCCACTGCCGCCGCCATCGCCACTTCGCGGGCGCCGGGACGCCAGGCGTCTTCCTCCGTCGGGCGAACCAGTTCCCGGTACCCGCGGGTCAGGTGCCCCACGAAAGGCACCGCGGCCAGCCAGACGAGAAGCCCCACCGGCGGGACCGGCCACAGGAGCATCCACGGCGCTTCGAATCCGGCCGACTGGATGATGTTGTGCCCCGTCGCGTCCATCACCAGGTTCGTCACCACATCGATGTCCGGGGCCGTGCGGAACGGCACCAGCGACGCGATCCCGGTCCGGCCTCCGCCCTCTCTCGCGAGATACGATACCCACGGAGCCAGCAGCGCGGCGCCCGCGGCCATTCCCGCAAGGAGCGCACCCCACGCAACGCGACGCCACGCAATCAGGAACGCCACGCCCAGCGCGGCCGCCAGAAATGCCGCGGACTGGTGGGTCTGGATTGCGAGCGCAAGCAGCGGCGGAACGAAGGCCACCGTGCGCGACCCGCCCGGGGAGAGCGCGCGGACGGCAAGAAAGAGAGCCGGCACCGTGAAGAGAGCCAGAAGGCACGGATCCCAGAGTTTTCGCGAGAACCAGATCGCCACGGGCGAAGTGGCCAGAATCGCCAGCGCGGTCCGCGCCTCCGCTTCCGACCGGAGAAGGCGTCGGAAGAGCGGTATCGCCAGGCCGAGCGCCGCCACATTCGCGAGAGCCACTCCCGCCTGCGCGACGCGGGGGTCCGCACTCAGCGCGGCAAAGGGCGTCAGGAACATCGCGAAGACAGGCCCGTTCGGAACGCCCGCGCTCGACAGCCACGCATGATCGATCCAGCGGGGATCCCGGGCAAGATCCCGGGCGAACTCCATGTGAACGGCTTCATCCAACCGGAAGAGAAAGCCGCCGGGCCACAGGAAGCGAAGCACCGCGCCCACGGCCACCCAGATGCCGACGGGCCAGCGCTCCGGGGTCACTCCGCCGACTCCACCCCGAGGACAAGCCCGGTCAGCAGGTGAAACAGCCCCAGGATCTCCGAGTCCCCGAAGTTCCATTCCACGAGGCCGTTCACAAGAAGAGCCGAGAGCACCGCCGGATAGGCCGCGACCAGCCCACGCTCCCACAGCCCCTCCGCCCCGGGCAACGCGCGTTTCCCCAGACGAAACCAGGCCGCCACCAGCCATCCGAAGACCGCCAGCGCTGGGAATCCCATCGAGACGACAATCTGAAGCGGCGTGTTGTGCATATGGCTGTGAACGCGAATCACGCCATGCTCCGTCGCCACCTCCTTCTCCATGAGCCCGGCCGGAATCACCAGCCCGAGGCCGGACCACGGTCTCTTCAGCGAAAGCTCCAGCCCGTGTTCCCAGATGAGGACGCGCTCAATATTCCGGGGATGATCGGGATCCACGATGGAGCGGAGGCGGTCGCGCGCATCCTGCGGGCCCAGCATGGCGAAGAGCGTGCCGGCCGCCACCAGCGCGAGCAGCGGCCATCGATTCCGCCGCAGAAGGAAGAGTGCCCCGGCGCCGAATCCCAGCCAGCTCCCGCGCGCATAGGTGGCCATGAGCGCGATGAACGACAGCACCCCCGCCGAGGCAATGCCCGCAAAACGGCGGCATGGGCGGGTCGCGCCGGGTCCGCTCGCTGCAATCCCGACGGCAACCAGCGTCACGACCATGAGAATCCCCGCGATCGTAAGGTAGTGCCCCGTGATCCCGCGAAGCCGCTCCGCAAGCCCTCCTCCCGCCAGCAGGTGCCGCGCGAGGCCCACAGTGGAAACGGCCGCGGCCGAAGACAGAAGCGCCCCCAGAATCCACCCGATCCGGGCCCGCACCTGCGGAAGCGCGCCGAGCGGAAGGAGCGTGAGCAGCAGGAGTTTCTTCAGCTTGATGACCGACCCGAACAAGTCGATCGCGAAAAGAGCGGCCACGATGCTCACCACGCACCATGCGACTACCGGGCGCATGAGAAAGTGCCCGCGTGCCAGCCGCCGGGCGGAACTGCGGCTCTGCGGATCCGTCAGGAAGGCCAGCCCTGCCAGCGTGAGGCTAATGTGCGCCCCCGCGATCGAAAACGGCGTGAAGAACGCGAAGCACACCAAGAACGCGGGGATGGCACTTCCGGCACGACGGTGCAAACGGGCCTCCGGGCTGGCCGACATTCGGGGACGGAGGAGGAGAGTCCTCCCCACTCGGCAGACTGTCAAGGAGGCCGGGAGAACGGGGAAGAGCGAATCCCTCCGCCCTTCCCCCGAATGGTGCCGAAGGTGGGACTCGAACCCACACGGGGTTGCCCCCACACGGCCCTGAACCGTGCGCGTCTACCAATTTCACCACTTCGGCATATCGTGCAAGCGACCCGGGACGATACACGATCTTCGCGCAAGTGGGAAGGCCGTTCCCCCCTCCGGGCGGAGGCGTTGCGCGACACCTCGGCCCGGGGTAGCCTTCTCGTCTTCGCGGACCCACTCCCTCGCGACCGGAGGCTTTGCATGATCCATGCGGAGATGCTCACGCGACGCTTCGGCGACATCACCGCGGTAGACGGTGCGTCGCTGGACGCCCGACCCGGCGAAGTCACAGGTCTCCTCGGACCCAACGGTGCGGGGAAGACGACCACTCTCTCCATGATCAGCGGGCTCCTCGCCCCCACCTCCGGGCGCATCCTCCTCGACGGGATCGATCTCGCCGCGGAGCCCCGCCGGGCGAAGTCCCTCCTGGGGGTCGTGCCGCAGGAGATCGCGCTCTACGAGGAGCTTTCCGCCCGGGAGAATCTGGAGTTCTGGGGGGCGCTTCGAGGACTCTCCGGCACATCACTCCGCGAACGCATCGAGGAAGTCCTTGCGCTGGTGGAACTCTCGGACCGCCGGGACCCGGTTTCCCGATTCAGCGGCGGCATGAAGCGTCGGTTGAATCTCGCGGCGGGTGTCGTGCATCGCCCGCGCATTCTGCTGCTGGATGAGCCCACCGTCGGCATCGATGTCCACGCGCGCGCCCGCATTCTGGAGCTCGTGCGCCAGATGGCCCGGGACGGAACGACGGTGCTCTACACGACCCACTATCTGGAGGAGGCGGAAGCGCTGTGCGACCGCGTCGCCATCCTCGATCACGGGCGGATCCTGGCGGACGGGACACTGTCCCAGCTTCAGCGGTCTCTCGGCGACGGGAAGGTCATCAGTGCGCGCGGGTCGTTCACGGAGGAGGAGTTCCGCGCACGATGCCCCGTCGGTGACGCGATCCACTTTCCTGAAGACGGGCATGTTCTCGTTGCGGCGGGACATTCCAGCGCACCGGGCGTCCTGTCGGCACTTCTCGACTCCGGGCTGTCGCTTGACGATGTCACCATCCGTGAACCCTCCCTCCAGAGCGTCTTCCTGCGGCTGACAGGCCGGGAGCTGCGCGATTGAGGACGCTCACGGCCATACTGCGTCGAGACTTCCGTCGTCGCCGACGCGCCCCCCTCGGCACGCTCCTGATGCTGGCGTTTCCTCTCGCGCTCGGGGCTGTGTTTGCGCTGGCGTTCGGCGGAAGTGAACCACCCCGCCTGCGCGTCGCCCTGGACATTCGAGACGAAGGGTTGTTCGGCATGTTCCTCGGAGGCGCCGTCGAACGACCGGAGTTCACCGACCGCGTGGAGGTCACGCTCGCCGACTCCACCACCGGGCGCGAACTCCTCGACCGGAATGAGGTCAGCGCGCTCGTCGTCATTCCGGCCGACTTCACCCGCGCAATCCTGGGGGAGAGGTCGGTAGAGATCCCTGTCTGGAAGAACCCGCGCGAACGAGTCCTCCCCGGAGTCGCCGTCGAGGGAGCGCGGATTCTCGCGACCGGAGCGGATGCGGCCACTCTCCTGTTGGCTGAACCGCTTCGCCATCTCCGCGATCTTCTCGATGAATCCGAAACCCCTCCGGACACGCGCATCGCCACACTGGCCGTCCTCTTCCATCACGCCATCGATCGGGTGGCCCGTGTTCTTCTCCCGCCGGTCGCCGGGCTGGCCACCACCACAGACTCCGAAGCCGCCTCCCCGTCCTCCGGCTCGCTCTTTCTGCTCTTCCTGCCGGGATTCGCCGTGGTTGCGCTTCTCATGGTAATGGATCAATCCATGCGCGACTTCCCGAGGGAGTTCGTCGGCGGCACGCTCGCCCGGTGCCTTGCCGCGCCCGTGCGCCCGGGGGCCATCATCACGGGGAAGATCCTCTCCACGACGATCCTCGGGGTCGTCTGCGCGGCCATCCTCACCCCGTTCGGAGCCGTCTTTGTGGACGAACCGGTGGACCTTCCGGCATTCGCGCTCCTCACCATCGCCTTCTGCGGAGCGGCGGGCGGTTTTGGCGCCCTCGTGTACGGAGGAGCGAAGAGCGAACGCCAGGGCGCGATCGTCGGGCCGATCGTGCTGCTCGTGATGTCGTTCCTGGGGGGCAGCTATGTTCCGCTCTCGGCCCTCCCCCCCTCCATGCGCGCACTCTCCCCGTTCACGCTGAACTTCTGGGCGGTCGACGGATACGGACGCATCCTCCGCGACGGCGCGGGCGTCGCGGGCGTCGCGGCCCATATCGGCGTACTTCTCGCGCTCGCCATCGTTCTCACCACCGCGGGCGGGTTGCTCCTCCGGCGTCGTTTCGCGGGAGGCCACCGATGAGAGTCTTCCTCGCGTTCCTCCGCCTCGACTTGCGGCATCTCCGACGCGACCGGGGCAGTCTCTTCTGGATGGCCGTCATGCCGTTCGCGTTCATGGCCTTCTTCGGCACGGTGTTCTCCGGGCCGGGAGAGCCGATCGACGCGGTTCTTGTCCTGCGGATCCGCGATCTCGACCGGACCGAGACTTCCCGCGGAATCGTGGCGCTCATCGATACGACACGCTTCCGTCTCTCCGCGGAGGAAGACCCTTCGGCCTCCCCCGTGCGCACGCTCACCATCCCCGCGGCGTTTGAGGACTCGGTGCTGGCGGGAGTCCACGCCGACCTTCTTCTTACGAGACACGGGGGCACCGACACGGCCGACTTCGCGGCGCGCGCGGCGCTCTTCCGAACGCTCCTGCGTTTCCACGGTGCGCTGGCGACGGCCGCCCCCGATTCCTCGACCTGGTCGGACTCGACGCGGGCCGTATTCCGCGGCGCCGTCTCTCGCGAGCCTGCATTCACCGTCCGGGAGGAATGGGCCTCTTCCGTCCAGACACCATCCGGGTTCCTCCAGAGCGTGCCCGGAAACCTCGCGATGTTCGTCCTGATGTCCACCGTGATGGCAACCGCGGCCCTGCTTGCCGACGAGCGGCGTTCCGGCGTTCTCCGGCGACTGGCCTCACAGCCTGTTCCCATGGGCGCCGCCATCGCCGGGAAAGCGGCATCGCGCTTCCTGATCTCGCTGGCGCAGATCGCGCTGCTTCTGGTCGGTTCCCGACTGCTCTTCGGCTTCCGCCCCGACCCGTCCCCCTTCGCGTTCCTTGCGGTGGCCGCCGTCTTTTCGCTGGGGTGCGTCGCGCTGGGGTTGCTTCTGGGCTCCCTTTTCCGAACGCCGGAGCGTGCGGCCGGGGCGGCCTGGCTCACTTCCATGTTGATGGCTGCCCTCGGCGGTGCGTGGTGGCCGCTGGAAGTCGTGCCGAACTGGATGCGAACGGCCGCCCACGCCTTCCCCATCGCATGGGCGATGGACGGCTTCCACGCCATCACCACCGGCGGCGGAGGCTGGGCAGAGGTTGCGCTCCCGATCGCGGTGCTGGCGGGATTCGCCGTGGTGTCCGGCGTCGTCGCCTCATTCGTGTTGCGGCCGGAGCGCTAGTCTACGGGTACAACCGTTCCGTGATCCACGAGTCGCCATCCCGCCGGTAGAGGACGCGCTCGTGCAGACGATGCGGCTTTGAACTCCAGAACTCGATCCGATCCGGCACAATCCGAAAGCCTGTCCAGTGCGCGGGGCGCGGTACCGACCGCCCCGCAAACCGGGCTGTCGCCTTCGCTACCCGGGCGACCAACTCCGCCCGGCTTGCCAGCGGCCGGGACTGATCCGACGCCCAGCCCCCGACACGGCTCTCCCAGGGTCGGGTCTCCCAGTAAGCATCCGCCTCCGCGTCCGGCACGCGCCGGACTGTCCCTTCCACGAGAACCTGCTCCATCATCGGTTGCCAGAAGAAGCAGAGGGAAGCGTGGGGGTTCTCCAGAAGCTGCACGCCCTTCCGGCTCTCGGTATTCGTGTAGATCACAAAACCCTCTCTCCCGAATCCCTTCAGGAGAACGGTCCGTGTGGAGGGGTGCCCCGACGCACTGGCCGTGGCCAGCGTGACGGCGGTCGGTTCCTGAAGGTCGTGCCCGGCCGCCTTTTCAAAGAGGCCCGCGAAGCGGTCCATGGCCTCTTGAAGTCGATCCATGCGTGCACTCTCCGTCATTGGGCCGACTGCTCCCGGTCCCCGCCCCCTTGATCCGCATCTCCCGAGAACTCTTCGGACCGTTCCTCCATGAGATCCCGGTCCATCGGCAGAAGCTCCGCAAGTTCCGCGTTCAAATCCGTGGATGTCCATGAACTCCCCGGCAGAAGCGGCGAGGCCAGGGCTTCTCGCGACCGGGGATGCACGGAGGCGGCAGCGCCCTTCCCGAGCGTGACAGGCACCTCCAGCCCGGACTCGCGAAGAAGGAAGTCCGCATTCCGAAGATCTCCCGTCCAGCGCACAACGCGACCATCCTCTTCGAAGAGATCCTCGGCGACAGCACGGATCGTCTCCTCATGCCGCGCGGGAAACGCGCACGACGCAAACGCTCCGCGCGGCCAGGTGACCGTCAGCTCCACGCGAGTGGCTTCCGGGGCCAGCCGGGACACCGGACCGAAGAGCGGAATCCAGACACGCGTGGCGAAGGGCCCGTGCGAGACGGGAAGCGTCGTCACGGTGCCTTCCCCGCTGAACGCACCCAGAGGCTCACGCGTCCGAATCCGCACGCGCACGGTCTCTCCCACGGCCAACGGGCGCGGCAGTCGAAACGAACCGTCCATGGGAGGACTGTACCCCAGGAGCCCGAGACCGCCCCGCTCCGCGCCGCGCGCGACCTCAGCCAACTCTCCATCCACGGTCAGGTCGTAGATTTCCGCCGGGCGGTCCAGCAGAAACCGCACGGTCTCCACAGGCACCAGCGCGCGAACGAACAGCTCGGAATCCACCAGAAGAACGCCTTGAGCGGGATGCACCGACGCGTGGATCCGAGCCTCCTCCACGGCAAGCAGCGAAAGTTCCTCTTGAGCGACCGCCCGCCACACCCCGTTCTCTTCGCGAAGAACCCACGCCATGCGCCGGGTCACCCGGTTCGTCCGCGCCCGCTCATCCAGCTGGAGCGGCCAGAGCGCTTGGGCGACTCCGTAGCCGCGATCCTCCCACCGGGCCGTCCCTGACGCCGCGACCTCGACCACGCGATTCGTGCCCTCCCGCCCTTCGCGGACGGAACGAACCAGCACGCCATCCCATCGAAAGAGCGACGCCGCGCGGTAACCGAGTTCCCGCCGGGCGTCGCTTCGGGTGCCGGGGGCCCAGAGTGCGTCCTCGGCCGCAGCCCCGGAGGCCAGCGCCTCCTCCAGTCGATGAGCAAACGGGAGGGCATCCGAAGCCGTGGCCACCGGGCCACAACCACACACCACGAGAAGAACCAATATGCGCTGAAGGGTATTCAAGAGCCTCTCCAGTCGGGAGATGGACACCCCATCGTATGGCCCGGCACGGGGCCGGTCAAGATGCCTGCGCTCACCTTGACCGCATCCCCCCACACGGCTACGGTCGCCCGAACTTGACCCGGGAGGATCCGTGCAGGTGCTCGACACATTCTGGGCTGCCGCGGTCGATCTCGTCTGGGGACTGCCGCTCGTCGCCCTCCTCGTTGGTGGCGGTGCCGCCTTCACGCTGATCAGCGGCCTCATTCCATTCCGCCGCCTGCCCCACGCGCTGGGCATTCTCCGCGGCCGCTATGACGATCCCGACGATCCCGGCGAAATCACGCACTTCCAGGCCCTCTCCTCCGCACTGTCCGCAACCATCGGCATGGGCAATATCGCCGGGGTCGCGATCGCCGTCTCGATGGGCGGCCCGGGGGCCATCTTCTGGATGTGGGTGGCGGGGTTCCTCGGCATGGCGACGAAGTTCTTCACCTGCACGCTGAGCTGCCTCTATCGAAAGACGGACTCGCGGGGCATCGCGCAGGGCGGCCCGATGTACTTCATCGAGTGCGGCCTCGGCCCGAGATGGAAGCCGCTCGCCATGATGTTCGCCGCCTGCGGCATGATCGGTTGCCTGCCGCTCTTCCAGGTGAATCAGCTCTCGGGGCTCCTCGAATCCCACCTCGATGTCCCGCGCCTCGCCACGGGGATCGCGGCACTCCTCTTCGTGGGCACGGTGATCCTCGGCGGAATCACCCGGGTCGGCAAAGTGGCCGAACGCATCGTACCGGGGATGTTCCTGCTGTATCTGGCGGCGTCGGTCGTGATCATCGCGCGGCATCTCCCGGAAGTCCCCGGCGTCTTCGCGAGTATCTTCGGCTCCGCGTTCACCGGACACGCCGCCACGGGAGGGGCCGCGGGGTTCACATTCCGTCAGGTGCTGATCACCGGAATCCGGCGCGCCGCGTTCTCCAACGAAGCGGGCATGGGAACCGCCCCCATGGCCCACGGCGCAGCGCGTACCAAAGAGCCGGTTCGCGAGGGACTCATCGCCATGCTGGGCCCGTTTCTCGACACGAACCTCGTCTGCACGCTGACGGCGCTCGTCATTCTGTCGACCGGAGCGGGCACCGCCGAAGGCGACGGAGTGATCATGACCGCACGCGCCTTCGAAGACGGGCTGGGGCCGATGGGGCCGTCGATTCTGACGCTCATCGTCGTGCTCTTCGCCATGACGACGATCACCTCGTACTCGTACTATTCGCAGAAGTGCGCGAAGTACCTGGTGGGCGACCGGTGGGGTGAGCGCTTCGTCTTCGTGTATCTGGCCGCACTCCCGCTGGGTGCCCTCTGGACGCAGGATCTCGTCATCAACATGCTGGATACGGCGTTCGCGCTGATGGCCATCCCGACGATGATCGCAGCGTTGGTCATGGCGCCACGGGTCATGGCAGCCACGCGTGACTACTTCGCACGAATGCGCGTTTGACAGGCGCGACCGCCGACTCCCTCACAGATTCGCAAGGAACCAGTCCCCGGACTTCGCGACCGCCTGCTCCCACGCGGGGGTCGCTCCCGCCCACGGGTGGACTGCCCCGAAGGTGTGCCCCGTGTGCGGAATGACCAGCCGCTCCTTCGCCGCCGAACCCAGCCAGTCGAAGATGCGCGCTGAGTCCCGGACCTCTACCGACTCGTCCACCTCTCCATGGATCACCAGACCCGGCGCAGTGGTCCGCCGGCAGGCCGCCTCAATGTCATACGCCTCGCGGTTGCGCTCGCCGTCTTCCAGCACGGAAGCGTCGAGCCACATCATCTGACCGGTGCGGGCGTTCGGGATGTCGATCCGCCCGTCCTCTCGCCACTTCTCCACCGCGCGATCACTCCAGCGATAGAAGGAAGCGATCGCCGCCCAGGTCACGACGCACTGCACGCGCGGATCCCCGCCCGCGACGAGAAGGGCAACGCCCCCGCCCTTGCTGTGCCCCACAATCCCAATCCGGGATGCGTCCACCATCCCCGGGCAACCGGCAGCCTCGGCAGCCGAGCCCGACTCCAGCGCGTCCAGCACAAGACGGACATCGGCGACTTCCCGCGACGGCGTGTTCTTCGCAAAGAGATCGAGCCGCGTAAACTCCTCCAGTTCCTCCTCCACACCGTTCATGGAAGTGTTCATCCGCAGGACCGCGATCCCTCGTGCAGCCAGAGCCTGCGCCGTATGCGGGAACATCCCCCAGTCTTTGAATCCCTTGAAACCGTGCAGGAGAACGACCACGGGGAACGGGCCTTCGCCTTTGGGAAGGCTGAGGTCGCAGCGGATGGAGAGATCGATTTCATTCGTCAGGTGAAAGGCCTCTTCGCGAAAACTCAAGACAACGCTCCTTCGTAGACTTCCAGGTATCTTGATACGATTCTTTCCACGCCGAACTTCTTCTCGGCAGTCTCTCTTCCGGCACGCGCCACTTCCCTGCGCCACTCCGGCTCCCGGGCCAGTTTCGTGAGGGAGGCCACCATCCCGTCCTGGTCCGCCGGGTCGTGGAGGAAGCTGTTGCGCCCGTGCTCGATCACTTCGCCGGTTCCTCCCGTCGCGGTCGCGACGACGGCGACCCCCGCGCTCATCGCTTCCAGCGCCACCAGACCAAAGCTCTCGTGCGCGCTCGGCAGAACGAACGCATCCGCGAGCGGGAACAGCTCCTCCACATTCTCCTGCGCGCCGAGAAAGTGAACGCGATCACAGATCCCCATCTCCCGAACCAGTTCCTCCGCCGCCGGGCGCTCGGGCCCGTCGCCCACCATCACGAGCCTGGAGGAAACGCGACGCTGAAGTTGTTCGAACACACGCAGGACCGTCGGGATATTCTTCACGCGCCGGAAGTTGGAGGCGTGCATGACCACGAAGTCGCCTTCGCGGGAGAAGGTCCTGTCCTTCGGATCTCCGGCCCAGGGCCGGAAGCGTTCCGTATCCACCAGGTTGTGGATGACATCGATCTCGCGCTCCATGGGAAAGCTCTCCAGCGTCTTGCGCCGCAGCCATTCCGACACGGCCGTTACGCGATCGCTCCGCTCCATGGAAAACTTCGTGATGTCGTAGTAGGAGGGTCGAACGCCAACCAGCGTAATGTCCGTCCCGTGCAGTGTCGTCACGGTTCGTACCGGACGCGCGGACATCTCCCGCGCGAGAAACGCGGAGGTCGCGTGCGGCACCGCGTAGTGCGCGTGGATGATGTCCAGTCCGTGATTTCCGATCACCTCCATGATCTTCGAGGCCAGACTCAGCGAGTATGGCGTGTACGCAAAGACGGGGTAGGTGTCCACTTCGACGCGATGGAAGTAGAGGTTCTGTTCGAAATGATCCAGCCGGACCGGCACATCATTTGTGATGAAGTGAACTTCGCACCCGCGCGCCGCAAGGTGCGTACCGAGTTCGGTGGCGAGGATTCCGCTTCCGCCGTGACTCGCGTGACAGACCATCGCGATCCTCACGGCGCACCCTCCTCCGACAGAAGCTGGACAGCATCGGCCACGGCCACCGGCCCGTCCAGCCGATAACCCTCACCCCGATGCACGCCGATCCGCGCGCCGTGAACGAGTTCCCTCGCGGCGAGCATTTCGTGAAACGCAGCGTCCGAGATCTGTGTCTTCGCGCCGCCGCCTTCCCGCGTGAACTGAGAGGCAAACGCGTGGACGGCCGCACGCTTCGCGTTCACATCCTCCGTGATGTCCACGACAAGGTCCGGTTCGAAGGAGACCTTCTGTTCGTAGAAAAGGACACGCCCGGGATGAAACGGGTCCCCGGCCGCGTTCGCTTGCGTCGCTCCGGACAGAAAGCACGCTTGGCGCACGAGGGCCGCCGTCTCCCGATGGTCCGGATGCGGGTCGTTTTCGAAGGGAGCCAGAAGAAGCCGGGGCCGGTGCCGACGGATCGCCTCCACGACCGTACGCACATGGTCCGCGTTCGCGGCACACACTCCGCCGTCCGGGAGTCCCGCGCACTCCCGCACGGAGACGCCCAGCGCCCGCGCGGCCGCAGTCGCTTCCTCTTCGCGCGTGTCCGCGTCCCCGCGGCTTCCCATTTCCCCGCGCGTCAGATCCAGGATCACGACGCGCACGCCCCGACGCACAAGCCCCGCGATCATCCCCCCCGCATAAAGATCGACATCGTCGGGATGCGCCCCGATTGCCAGCACCGTCACGCCCCGGCCTCCGGGGTCCACTCCTCCATGTCCACCAGCCAGTGCGCGGGTTCCGCAGCACGAACCGCACGAAGGTGGGCGTCGAGCGGTGCCGCGAGACAGTGCGCGAAAGTGCGTCCCGCCAGAAGAGGCAGCGTCGCACACCCCAGCACCCGCTCCTGCCCGAGCCCACGCGGACGAAGGAACTCCCGGTACGCGCGAATCCCCGGGTCGCGCCCGATCTCGACGCGCCGCGCCGCCACGGCCACCTTCTCGCGAAGGCGACTCGCCGCCTCCCTCATCCGCCGATCCGCCTCGTCGACCGCGCCGGAGAGGCGGGCGTCGAACGCGCTCGCCTCGTGGCCCACTTCCCGCGTCGTGGACTCCAGCGACTTCTCCAGCCGCCGGAGTCCGTCGGCCAGCCCCCCGGGCAGAGCGCGATCCACAGTCCGACGCAGAGCGCCGTCGAAGTCCTGAACGAAATCCCACGCGGACGCACCGCGACGCTCCGCAAGTTCGAAAACGCCCCTCGGTACCAGCGTCGCCGAGAGCCGCGGAAACGGAATGGCCATCGTCACGCCGAGAAGGTCGTACGCCGGGGCGATCTGCGCGTGGTACGCGATCTCCCCGGGGCCGGCCACCGTCGCGACATTCGGCAACACCGTGTCCTGCACCATCGGCCGCAGAACCACATTGGGGGAGACGGCAGCGGGGTCCCGCGCAATCACCCCGGCCAGTTCGCCCGGCGTTCCCTCGAAGCGAAGCCGCCGTCCGTCCGCCAGCAGAAAGAGCGCCGAGCGTCCCGCTCGGTCATCGACGGGCGCGGTGTATCCCGCCGCTTCCAGATCCCGCCCGCGCACGGCCACCGCGTCCCCGACTTCGGCCATGTGCTCCGCATATCGCTCAAAGAGATCGCGTGCCGCATGCCGAAGTTCCGCGGAGCGTCCGTCCACCACGACCAACCCGGAACCCTCCAGGAGTCGATGGAGAAGCGCGGCGGCCATCTGGCCATGATCGGCGGCCACGCTCAACGCATCACGCACCGTTCGGGAGAAAAACTCTCCGCCCGGACCGAAATCCTGGAAGCCGTTCACCTCCCCGAGCGCAAGAAGCGTGGCCGCCGTGTCCATCGACCCCACCATCGCGCCGGCGGGAAGGTCCGCGCCCCGCAGCGTGCATCGCATGGAACGCAGCGCGCGGTCGGGCAGGCGGGTGGTGGCCACTTCGCCGAAGTCGCTGTCGTCCGACGCATTCCAGAACACCGGGACGACCGCCCGGTTGAGCTTCCCGGTCAGGTCGCGGGCGAGCGCCACCGCCGTCATGGCCTTGTAGAGCGTGTAGAGCGGCCCCCCGAACACGCCCGGCTGCTGCCCCGCGACGACGCAGAGCGCATCCCCGCGAGCCAGAAGGTCCACCCCGCGCCGCGAGGCCTGCCCCGCGCCGAGCCGCTCCCCCACTGCGCCCGCCGCCTCCCATACCTCTCGTGAGGGGGAGATGCGTGCGGCTTCCTCCACGCGCACTTCCCACGCGTGTTCCGAGGACGCATGGCGCGGGAGAAACCGCAGCGCCGCGGGATTCGCCCGCGCCCAGTCCGTGGCGAAGGACGCATCGCCCAGCGGAACCGCCCGTGTGCCGCAAGCCCGATCGGGTACGACGCTCACAGCGCATCCTCCCTGAACGCCAGCACAATGCAGCGCGAACTCGCCGCCGCATCAAACGGGGCGCCATCGTACTCGCCCCATTGCTTCGCGATGCGAAAACCGGCTTCCCGAAGCATCTCGCACAGTTCTTCGGGTGCATAGAGCGTTACGCGCTCCTCATAGTCGGCAAGAGGTGCGCCATGCGGATCTTCGGCATCGTGAATGGTGACGCGCTTCGCGACACGACGCGCGTCTTCGATCAGTCGCCGCCTTTCCCGGATTCGGATCCCCGACTCCGCTCGTTCTCCATCCGCGACCAGCGCTGCGCGCACGCGGTCCGCATTCAGGAAGTCCAGCAGGTGGAACCCGCCTGGACGAAGCACGCGAGCCGCCTCGCTTAGCGCAAGTCGATCCTCTCCTTCGGAGAGATACCCGAAAGTCGTGAAGAGGCTCACCACACCGTCGAAGGACGATGCCGGAAACGGAAGGCTGCGCAGGTCCCCCTGCACGAGCTTCCAGTCCCCGGCGCAGGCGGCTCGAGTGTGCTCGGCCTCTTCCAGAAGCGCGGGGGAAAGATCCAGCCCGACGGGGACCGCACCACAGGCCGAAAACGCACCAAGGTGCCTTCCCGCGCCGCACCCTGCGTCGAGAATGCGCTTCCCGGCCAGGGGCGCTTCGGCATTCAGTGTGGCCACCAGCGCGGAGGCTTCGGCCTCGTTCCGGTGCGGATAAACGCGCAAATACCACTTGTCGAAGGCCTCGGTAGTCCAGGCGGACATGTTCGCTCCCCTTCCCGGCAGGGCCAATCCGTGCGCGGGACGACGGAGCATACCACGGAGTGTGCCCCGGCGGAGGGTCGCCTAGACTTGGAGGGCCTCACGGACGGTGTCACGGACGCGCGTAAGGGTGCAGGGCTTGGGGATGTACCCCGCTGCGCCGTCGGCAAGAATACGCCTCTCCGTGGTGAAGGTGCCGTATCCGGTAACAATCACCACGGGGAGACCGGGGTGTTCCTGATGGAGTCGCTGCATCAGCTCCAGACCGTCCATGCCGGGCATGTTGAGGTCGGAGATCACAAGATCCACACTCCAGTCGCCCAGGCTGTCGAGCGCTTCGTCGCCTCCGGGCACTGCGTGCGCGTCGTATCCCATGAGGTCCAGAAGATCGGTGAGGACATCCCTCATGCTCTCCTGATCATCCACGACGAGTATTCTCTTGCGGTTCACGAGCGTGCTCCACAGGTCCGGGGTCACTCTGGTATCGGTCGGCGGCGGCGCGTGCTGGACCGGATTCCGCTCTGCGCGACCTAGAGCCCCCCAAGCAGGAACGCCCCCACCACCGCGATGCCCGCCACGACATACGCTGCGCGCTTCAGTGGAACCTCTTCCCCCACCGGGCCGTTCAGCAGTTCCCGAGGCAGAGCGACCGCGGGAGGCATCACTTCGGGAGGTACTGGACTCCCCGCTTCCTCCCAGGCGGCTGCGTAGAGCACCGCCAGATCCCGCGCGGCTCGATGAACCTGAAGGCGGGCAGTCGGGGCCGTTCCCTCCCACATGATCCGGTAGTATTCGTCGCCGAAATCGGAATCCGCGCTCTGCGCCCTGGTATCCGCGTCCAGGATGGAGGAAAGCCCGTCGTAGGCCAGCGGGATCCAGTCCAGGCAGTACGCAGCCGGAGCCCCCCCGTACGGCATCGGTTCGTCCCCTTCCCCGTCCGCGGGAAGCGCCCCCTCCTGGTAGTACCGGTCCATCATCGTGATTTCGAAGCGCACATGGACGCCACGGTTTCCGGTACTCTGCCCGTCATAGTTCATGGTGCAGTGAAGCGGTTGGTGTGAGTCCGCGACATAATGGCCAAGGTCCGCTCCCCATGCCACCGCCGACCCCCAGTCGCCGCGCTCCATGGAGATCACGAACATCCGGTAAGCGTCGTCGATTGCCCACGGGACGATCCCCCACCGGAGGGCCTCTTCCGCCCCCACCTTGTCTTTCAGCCCTTCGAAAGTGCGTGGGACTTTCGCAAAGGGCGGGTCGTCGTGCGCGTCGATATCGATGAAGTGGCGCTGACCTTCGTCCTTGTCGAACGACTTCCGATGGTCCGCATCGCTGGCGTGCCCGCCCAGAGGAACCGCCAGCCCGCTCCATGCGGCCCGCTGTGCGTCCGGCAGAAAGTCCACCGCGCGGCGGTTGATGATCTCATGCGTGCGTTCACCCCAGGCCACGGCGTCAGCCGGCACGAACTGGGGAACTGCCATCGCCATCGCGAATGCGGTCACGATCCGTGCGCGATGTGTGCGGCCGCGAATGGGCCGATCCATCCCGGCGATCAATGAACACCGTAGGATGCGTAGGTTGCGTAGTCGAAGTCCGGACTGTTGTCGGGGTCATGGCACTCCACGCAGAGCGCCTCTCCGGCCGTCACATAAGAGCCGTCACGCGTGTGCTCCAGTCCGCTTCCGTGGCACGCTTCGCACTGCACATTCCACACCTCGGGAGCCACATTGGGATCTTCCACAACCCTCGTCCGCTCCGGCCCGGTGATGTGACATCCCACGCATTCCGGTCGATCCCAGGCATCCGCTTCGGCAAGCGTCGCGAATGCGGCGGCGTGCGGTGTTTCCATCCACGAGTCGTAGATGTCCTGGTGACATGACTTGCACGACTCGGCCCCGAAGATACCGCCACGGTCGTGGATCTTCTCCTTGTCCGCGCGGGCCAGTTCCAGTTCCCGTTTGCGCTGAGACTGCAGTTGCCTGTCCCGCTTCTGCGCCTTCTCCTTTTCGTCCGCAGCCTTCGCAATGGCCGCGATCTCAGGATCCTCCGGGCCCGTCGCGAGCAGACGAACCGCCTCACCGTGCCAGGACTTCATGGAGCGGTCTTCGTCGAGGGTAATCTCCAGCTTGCCGAAGTGATCGCTCTTGCCTCCGGCCATCACCACCAGCGTGCCGTCCAGGTCGCGGGGTTGCTCCTCGATCGCCGGGAAGTGCCCCACCACGACGACATCCACATCCAGATCCTCCGCGAGGAATGTGGCCGTCTCAATGCCGGTATGCGCCAGAAGAACCACGACATCCGTGGTCGCCCGCAACTGGGGCAGGTACTCCTCCGCAGACACCGTGGGGTCCGCGATCGTGATGCCCTCCGCAACCAGCACATCCTCCACCTGCGAGACGATGTGCCGCTCCGGAGCGGTCACCGAAAGGAAGCCCACACGCACGCCGTTCCTCTCCGCGATGATGAACGGGGAGAACAGCGGTTCATTCGTGGTGGCATCGCGTGCGTTGGCCGAGGTCAGGGGAAGGCCCTCTTCTGCCGCATGCTTCTCCAGGAAGGCGGTCCCGAACGCCAGGTCCTTCTCGCCAAGCCCGATCGCGTCATATCCCAGCATGCCCAGAACACGGCAGATGCTCGCGGCCTTTCCGCGCGTGTCGTCCATGGAAGCGCGTCGCGCACTCTTGTACTCCGTGAAGTCCCCGGCCGCACACAGGAAGACATTCTCGCCGGCCGCCCTCATCAAATCAATCTCGCCGGCCCGCCGGGCCAGCCCACCCTTGTCTTTGGACTTTCAACCACAGGGAAGGAGTTCGCTCCGTTCATCCGTGGAGTAGACCAGCATAAGACGGGGGTCCTCTTCGGCGGCCAGTGCGCCCGACCCGAGAAGGAAAGCGCCCAGCGCCAGAAGGAATGCGGCGGTCGCCGGAACAATACGGTTCGGAATGGATCTCATGTTCGTCGTCTCTCCCCAGGGGGTTCTTCCATCCAACACAGCACGATCGGCAAAGATCCTATCACGGGCAGCCCCGGCGTGGAAGCGTGCGTCATGAGCGGTCTGTGCCGGAATCGTCCATCTCCCCGACAGTCATGACTTTGAGGAGGTGCGTCCCCCCCGGACGCCCCGAACGACTGCCGGAAACCACCACGACGCGGTCTCCCTGCCGAACAAACCCGGAATCGATGAGGAGCTGCTCTCCGTCAGTGAGCATCTCCTCCATGGAATCCACGAAAGGCATCTCCACCGCCCTCACCCCCCACGACAGCGCAAGCCCCAATGCCGAGGACCGCTTCGGAGTCAGCGCGATTACCGGGACCGACGGCCGATGCGACGATACAAAGCGAGCCGTCCTCCCCGATTCGGTGAAAACGACCAGAGCGCACGCATCCACCTCTTCCGCAATGCGCCCTGCGGCAAGTGCAACCGGCAGCATGGGATCGTCGCCGGACGGATTGCGTGCATCCACCGGCGCACGCACGAAGAGGTCCGCCCGCCGGGCGATGCGGTCCATCACACGCACCGCCTCCACCGGAAAGGCACCGACCGCTGTTTCCCCGGAAAGCATGACGGCGTCCGTACCGTCGAGAATGGCGTTCGCGACATCCGAAGCCTCGGCACGGGTCGGCACGGGCCGGTCCATCATCGACTCCAGCATCTGGGTGGCCGTGATGACCGGCATCCTCCGTGCGTTCGCAGCGGCAATGATCCGCTTCTGGAGAAACGGTACTTCCTCCGGAGGCATCTCCACACCAAGGTCCCCTCGCGCCACCATGACGGCATCTGCCGCGTCGAGGATTCCATCCAGCCGGTCGACGGCTTCGGGCTTCTCGATCTTCGCCACGAGGAACAGGTCCTTCCCCGCCTCCTCCGCGACTTCGCGTGGCGCATCCAGATCGGACGCCGCCCGCACGAATGACAGCGCCACCAACTCCACGCCCCCGGCCAACCCGTGACCCAGGTCTCCGCGATCCTTGTCGGTGAAGGAAGGCACGCCCAGTTCGGTGTCGGGAAGGTTGACCCCCGCGCGGGAGCGCGTCTCGCCTCCAAGCACGACTTCCATTTCCGGGGGACCGTTCGCCGCAGTCACGCGCAGTGCCACACGCCCGTCGGAAAGCAGCACGCGATGCCCCACCTGCAACTGACCGCCGAGATGCGCCAGATTCGTCGAGAGAACCCCCGGAGACAGAGGCACCGCCCCCTCCGCAAGGGTGATTCGCGCGCCCGTCTCCCAACGGATCGTCCCGCCGCCGGAGACTTCGCCCGTCCGGATCTTCGGGCCGCCCAGGTCCTGAAGGACCGCAACATCCCGCCCCGCGTCCACAGCGGCGCGGCGCACGACCTCCAGAACTCGCCCGTGATCCGCGTGGGTTCCGTGGGAGTAGTTCAGCCGGAAGACATCGACTCCGGCCGCGAGGAGCGCCGCCACCACCTCGGGCGACTCGGAGGAGGGGCCGAGCGTGGCCACAATGCGGGTTCGGCGCACGGAGACTCTCCGGAAGTCGGGTGAATGCGACCGTGGGAACATCCCCCGCGCGGGGACGCCTGTCAACGGAGGGCGGCACTCCGTCCGCCCTCCCGATTATCGGAGAAGCAGCGTCTTGCGGGTCTTCGTCAACCCTGCGGAGTCCAGTCGGTAGAAGTACACGCCGGAGGAAAGGCGAAGCCCGGTGGCATCGCGGCCGTCCCACCGGACCGAATGGTCTCCGCGCTCCATGGGAGCGGTCACCAGCGTCTTGACCAGTTGCCCGGACACATTGAACACCCGGAGCGTCGCCGGACCGTTCTCGGGAAGCGCGAACCGGATGGTCGTGGCGCGGTGGAACGGGTTGGGAACCGCAGCCGAGAGGGCGAAGGCCGGGGAGGCGGACATCCCGACCCCCACGCCCGTCTCGGACAGATCGGAGTCGCCGTACACGCCGGTCCGGCGCGAGTTCCCCGCATAGGTCGCCCACTCATAGGCTTCGGGGACAGACGGCCCGTCGAAGTCCAGCACATTCACCGTCTGGTCATAGGACGCGAAGACCACCTCGATGTCTCCGTCTCCATCGAGATCGCTCGCGGATGCCGTGGCGTAGATGCTCGACGCCGTGGGAACCGGCATTCCCACCAGGCCCGTCCCGTCGTGATGGAAACCGTAGAAGCTGCCGTTTCGATGGCCCACGAAAACCTCAAAGTCCAGATCCCCGTCCACATCCACGAGGATCGGGCTGGCGGAAATGGCGCTCGCCGAGTCAATGGAAGCAAAGAGCCCGTTCGGATTGAGGAGACCGGTTCCGTCATGGTTGTAGGCGTAGAGATGTCCGTCCATGCACGACACCACGATCTCCAGTTCCGGGTCCGCGTCCAGCTGGCCGATCGCGGGAACGCTTCGCAGATCTCCCGGGAAGAGATGGAACGACCCGCCCGGGAGGTAGTCGCCCCCGTCGTGATCAAACACATAGAGGTTGCGGTCGATGGACCCGGCGAGAATCTCCATCGTGCCGTCCACATCCAGATCCGCCACCACCGCTCCGCTCCGGAAGTCGGAGGTGCCGCTTCGGGGGAAGCCCGGCTTCAGATTTCCGTCGGAGTCGATGGCGTAGACCTTGTTGTTCCAGCTTGCGAACACGATCTCCATCGACCCGTCGTCCTCCAGATCGACCACGGGCATCGGTCCCCAGATTCGCGCGGAGGAGTTCCCGGGAGACGCCGTGTAGATCAACCCGGTGCTGTCGCCCATCGTCGTTCCGTCATGATTGAAACCGTACAGCGTCCCGATGCCTGTCCCGACGATGAACTCCAGTTCGCTGTCCAGATCCACATCCGCGAAGCACGGCGTGGACCGGACCATCTCGCCCGCGAGCGGCAGATCCACAAAGAGCGCCGACGAGCCGAACACCGGCGAGCCGTCGTGGTGCACCAGGTAGACCCGGGTATCCATCGACCCCCAGAGGATCTCCTGATCGTTGTCCCCGTCGAGGTCCGCCATGGCGGGCGTGCCCCAGATCTGATTGCTGGTGGACACCGGGAAGCCGGAGATCACGGTCCCGTCCGAGTTCCATGCGTGAAGACTGAAATTCTGCGATCCGACGAAGACTTCGCCATCGCCGTCGCCGTCGGAATCTCCAGAGAGAATCGACGCGAAGACATTGCTTCCGGCGTTCTGTGGCCACCCGGGCAGCTGCCGCTGCGTGGTCCATGTGAAGAGTTCGTCGGAGGCGGCGCTTTCGTTTCCGGACGAATCCACCGCGGCCACGCGGTAGTAGAACGCCGACGACAGAGACAGCCCCGCATCCACAAATCGCGTCCCGGTACGAAGAAGATCAAAGTGAACGCGATCAAACCCGGAGCCGCTGGTCGGGCTGCGGTACAGGTTGTACCCGGCCAGGTCCGCGTCCGCAGAAGCCTCCCATGTCAGCGTGATGACGCTCTCGGTCGAAGTAAACGAAAGGTCCGTCGGTGCGGACGGTGCCACGAACTCCACGGTCTTGTCCCATGCGCGTCCCACGGAGTCGGTGATGGAAAGGTCCACCGACACGCCGGAGGGATCGGTCACGGTGAAGAGGAACCCGCCCACGCCGGAGGCTTCCTCGCCCGCGGCGATCGCTCCGAAGGAGTCCGTGGAATCCACGAAGGCGATCCCGGTGGCCGCACTCACGACACCCGTGACGCCATCGGCCGCCCCGTTCCCGCGATTGGCAACGCGGGTGGTGAGGCGCACGGTTTCGCCCACTTCCACGATGCCGTCCCCGTCCCCGGAGACCGGCGCACCGGACGAGTCGTCCACGGCAATCACGAAGGCCGACAAAGCCGGCCCCGCGAAGACCACAGGAATCGACGCGCTCCACGGGCCTCCGGACGCGGAGGAGATCTCCAGATCCACATAGGCCACCTGCCCCGCGCGCGCGGCACCGGACACGCCCACGGACACGGTTCCCGAACCCGTCCCCCCGGCCGCAACCGTCCCCACGGAAGCGCTTGCGGATACGACAGACAGCATGGTGCTGTCGGCCATGCTGAAGTCGAACGCATCGGCCAGGTCATCCGAGTCGACCGTTCCGGCGAAGTTCACCTGCGTCGAAGTCGGGTTGAGCGTGATTCCATCCGCGCCGTCTTCCAGCTTCGTGGGGGCGACGGACCGAAAACGCCCGTCCGTCTGCATCATTCCCGCAACGGTCATCGAACTCATCCCCGTTCCCCACTCCAGGTGCCATCCGCTGTCATCCTGCCAGAGGAATACCCCGACATCGCCCGCCGTCGCGTGCGCGGTGAAGACAAAACTCGGCTTGCCTTCCGTGGGCGCAAAGGGGGCGGCGAAGTCGATGGTGAAAGGAACCGCGGGGGGATTCACACGGTCCGGACCGATGAACACCGCCGCCGGATTCCGGATACCGTTGACGAACAGATCGAAGGTGGCGGAAGACCCCGCCTCCACGGAGGCCGCCACCGAAACGGCCGACGCGTTCGCTCCCCCATCGTTCGCCAGGAGAAGGTCCAGCTCCACCGTCTCGCCCGCATCGATCGTTCCGTCCCCGTTGCCGGAGGATCCACCGGTGGAGTCGTCATCCGTCTCGTGCGACGAGAGCGCCAGCAATGCGCCCGCCGCGGGAGTGATCAGCGTCGACCCGACATACGGGAGATACTCGGGAAGCGTCACCACCACCGACAGGGAATCCGTGTCGCCCGCCGATAGATCCAGCGCCGCCTGTCCGCTGACATCCGTGACAGCGCGGCCGTAGGTGCCGCCCGGGCCGCTTACGCAGACCAGCGCATCGGCCAGAGGAGTGCCGGTGGTATCCGCCACGGACACCGTGAGAGAAGTCAGGCCATGCGTCACCGCACCCGCGTGGGTCACCACAAGATCCTGTGGTTCCCGCGTCCAGAGACTCAGCTCCGGGTCGCCCATGAGGATCTTCGTCAGGAGGGTCCACCGATCTGATGTGGCATCCGACACGGAAATCGCCGCATACGGAATCCGATGCATCTGGTTCGCCGCGCCAAGCCCCGTGACTCCGTGGTCGAACATGAGCCGGTACATGCCCTCGTGGAACGCCGAAGAGGAGACCGGGAAGTCCACTCTCGTGGGGCCGACCACGCAAACCGCTCCGCCGGTGGGGTTGTTCATCAGGCTTTCGCCCTGACACTCCAGATCGAACTGATTCGGATTGCATGCAGTCGCCATGACCATCGTGAGGTGGGGCCAGTTCGTGAGCGAATCCGTATCCGCCACATAGATGAGCGGATTGGGCGAATCCCCCACCGAGAACTTGAACGCATCTCCGTGTCCCATGATCGTGAGCATATGCGGGCCGCGCGACAACTGTGCCAGCGCGAGATCCCGGTTGAGACCGCCGTCGCTCTGATAGAGCTTCGTCCTGGCCCACGACGGCGCGACATGGCTGTCCATTGCCTGAGCAAGCGCCTTCCCGTCCAGCGTGATGATCGACTGAGAGTCGCCGTACTCCCAGTCCGACGGAAACAGCACTTCCCCGAACACCGTGTGATCCTCGACATACCCGGCGGGCGGCCCCGTTGCATAAAGGCGCGACTTCGCAACGAAGTTGTTCACCTCCGCGACACTTTGCACCGGAGCCCTTCCCACGAAAATGTCCGGGAACAGGTCTACGGAATCTCCAGGGTCCGAGTTGTACTCTCCCTCACCGTAGTATTCATCTCCGTCCCCGTTCCAGTCTCCGTCCAGACAGGCGTAGTACTGATCCGTCGGGATCTCCGAACCGCCGTAGTAGAACCGGTTGAAGGCTGCCCGGGGCGGAACCAGCGCGTAATCTCCTCCGAGGAGAGCGAGTCCTGTTCCCCACCGGGAGTGCGCATCCCGCAGGAAGAGGCGAATCCTCTCTGGGAGGTCATGCCCGCCGGGGTAGTTCGCTTCGATCCACTCGACGGTGCGAACGACCGCGGGAACCCCTTTCGCGGTCTTCCAGTCCGCAAGTTCCTGGAATGAAGGGGCCAGCGAATCCGTGGTCACGATCACCATCTCCACGAAACTCCCGATGCTCCCCGGGAGTCCCCTCCCGGAAAGCCCGGTCGGATGCGGCGAACTCTCCGGAAGGAGGACACTCACGGGAAGGTCGGCGGGATTTGCCACCATGCCGGAAAGTCCGGCCGCCATGCTGCGCCCCGCAACCCCTCCCAGCGGGCGGCTTCGCGCCAGTCCCGGGAGTGTTCCGGACGGGCGAAGCTGCAGTTCCACATCAAAGGTGCGGGTAAAGCGAACGGAACCGTCCGCGGGAGACCATCGCACCGGGAAGAGCGCCACCGTGTGAAGGCGATGCCCGGCCATGTTCCCGCCGCCGAGCGACACGCCCGCCCGTTCCGGCACCATCCCGCCACCGTCGCCGCGCGCGCCCGCCGGGAATGCCCGGTGGACTGTTCTCCCCGACTCCTCCGCCGCGGAGGCGATCGGAGCGCGGAGAGAGACCCCCTCCAGTAGAACCTCCGCACCGGGGGTCACCGTCACTCCTGTGACTTCCTGACCTTCCGGCACATAGAACACACGAACCGCCATGGGGAGGACAGGGGCATCCTCCCCACCCACTTCTATTGCTCCGGAAAGGTCCGCGCGGGAACCGTGCGGCGCCTCCTGTACGGAAAGGTCGGACGGGTCGAACCGCACGCGCGCGTGGAGGCTGGACGCAAGGGCATCCGCGGGAAGCAACGCAGCGATCAGAACAGGCAGGAAGGCGGCGAACAACGCAGAGGACTTCCGGATCACAGAATCACCTCCCGGCGGGCCGGAGAATGGGACACACCAACTCGTCTGAAACCAGCGGCACGAGAGGAGCCGGAAGGAAGCACCGCGCGGGATGATCCGAAGCCTGTTCCATATGCGAGATAGTCGCTCAAGTGCACTTGCCCTGATGCCGGTTCACGGGTGTGAGGCGGAGACACCGCGACCGTGCCCGGGAGTTTACCAGAAGCACGCCGTATGCGTCAAACCGGCTCAAGCCCCGCTTTCAACCGATTGCCACACTCTCCGCCCATTCCCCGGCATCGGCAAGAGGGGGCCGAAAAGCACGCTGGATTGGAGTGGATGCGACCGTGTGCCCGAGGTGGCCGCCAAGCCCGTTGCGAGGGTTTGTCAGGCGGCGTCGGGCAAGGAGTCGGGGCGGGGTCGACCGGAGGTGGGACCATGCTCCTGTCGCGAAGGTCTGTCAGGGGCCATCTCGCAGAAAATCCGGGCAAGAGCCGGTGCCCGGAGGTGGGTTCGTCGCGAGGGTTTGTCAGGCGGCGTCGGGCAAGGAGTCGGGGCGGGGTCGACCGGAGGTGGG
>JASLLL010000028.1 GCA_030747075.1 Gemmatimonadota bacterium | reverse complement strand
TACTCCGTAATATCCGTGACGACACCGGCACCGACCGTCCGACCGCCCTCGCGAATGGCGAACCGAAGTTCCTTCTCCATCGCGATCGGCTGGACCAGATCAACCTCCATCGTCACATTGTCGCCCGGCATCACCATCTCCACACCCTCAGGAAGAACAATGCTCCCCGTCACATCCGTGGTGCGAAAATAAAACTGCGGACGATAGTTGCTGAAGAAAGGCGTGTGACGCCCCCCCTCATCCTTCGTCAAAATGTAAACCTCGCAAGTGAACTTCGTGTGGGGTTTCACAGAACCCGAAGCCGAGAGAACCATCCCGCGCTCCAACTCCTCCTTCTCCATACCGCGAAGAAGAAGACCCACATTGTCCCCGGCTTCCCCACGATCCAGAAGCTTCCGGAACATCTCAACGCCCGTCACCACCGTCTCGCGCGTCTCGCGAATGCCCACGCGCTCCACCTTGTCGCCGACATTCACCACGCCACGCTCAATACGACCCGTACCCACCGTCCCGCGACCCGTAATCGAAAACACATCCTCCACAGGCATCAGGAAAGGCTTGTCCGTATCTCGCTCAGGAACCGGAATGTAGCTGTCCAGCGCGCCGAGAAGTTCCATCACGCAGCCCGACTTCTCATCATCCTCCGGATTCTCGCCGGCCTGAAGAGCCGAACCCCGAATCACGGGAATGTCATCTCCGGGAAAATCGTACTTCGAAAGAAGTTCCCGAACCTCAAGCTCCACAAGATCCAAAAGCTCCGGATCATCCACCTGGTCCACCTTGTTCAGAAAAACCACGATGTACGGAACTCCCACCTGCCGGGCCAGAAGAATGTGCTCCCGAGTCTGGGGCATCGGACCATCCGCTGCGGATACCACGAGAATGGCGCCGTCCATCTGCGCCGCTCCCGTAATCATGTTCTTCACATAGTCCGCGTGACCGGGACAGTCCACATGAGCGTAATGACGATCGTTCGACTCATACTCCACATGCGCCGTCGCAATCGTAATGCCGCGCTCGCGCTCTTCAGGAGCCTTGTCGATCGAGTCGAAGTCCATGAAGTCCGCAAGACCCTTGGCCGAAAGAACCAGCGTCATCGCTGATGTCAGCGTCGTCTTCCCGTGATCCACATGACCAATCGTCCCCACATTCACATGGGGCTTGGTGCGCTCGAACTTCTCCTTCGCCATGCTCTCTTACCCCTTCCCGCCGGGTGGCAGGGAGATTGTTCGTCCCCTTCCCGCAAGGCTGACGGGAGAGGCTCCTGATTTCCAACACGCTCCCCGCATCGGGGGCGTGCTTCTCCTCCGGGCCGACAACCGCCCGGCTACGCATGGAGGCCACGAACGGGCTTGAACCGTTGACCTATTGCTTACCATGCAATTGCTCTACCAACTGAGCTACGTGGCCTCGAATGCCCTCCGACGCACCGCCTGTGCGCCTCCGGCCCGAACGCTCACCCTCGCCCGGCCCGGTTCGATGGAGCGGGAAACGGGATTCGAACCCGCGACCCTCAGCTTGGAAGGCTGATGCTCTAGCCAACTGAGCTATTCCCGCGAACCCGAAACTGGTGGCGAGGGGAGGATTCGAACCTCCGAAGGCTTCAGCCAACAGATTTACAGTCTGCCCCCTTTGACCGCTCGGGAACCTCGCCACACCCCGATCGCGCGATGCGCCACTACCCCCTTGAGATTCCGGCATACGAAACCAACTCAGGCCCCCACCGGACACTCAGCTGGCGGAGGGACTTGAACCCACAACCGCCTCATTACAAGTGAGGTGCTCTGCCAATTGAGCTACGCCAGCAGGTCGCACGGCGTGAACCGAGCACATTAGAAGAGGGCTTCGTCAAGTGTCAAGCGGAAGATCTTCCCCCTGACACCACCAGACCCCCTGTTCTTCCTGTCTCCTACAAGACAACCCACCCCGCCCGACAAGCGGATGCGGAAGATACGCGACGGGCTTCCTCAAGTCAAGAAACGGAAAACGCCCCGGGAAGAGACCAGCTCACCTGATTGGGGGTGTGTCGAGTGCGGGGGGCCGCCCGATCGGCCCGCCTGCGCCCCGGTTCGCCGCGGGGAGTGCGGACAGGCGCCCCGAAGCGCGGGCTACGCGCGTTTGATCAGCGGACCGTCGGGCCGATCCTCCACGACGAAGCCGCAGGCGAGGATCTCGTCGCGGAGGGAGTCCGCCGCCGCCCAATCCCGCTCCGTGCGGGCCGTTTCCCGGCGATCCACCAGTGCCTGCACTTCCGGCGGGATCTCCCCGGTCTCGTCCTTTGCAGCCGGGAAGCCGAGAAGATCCAGCATCCCCGCCACTTGGGTGTGCGCCTCCCGAAGGAGCCCCGCACCGCCGGGAGAACCGGACGCGGCGTAGGCATTCCCGGCGCGTGCGAGTTCGAAGAGCTTCCCGAGCGCGCCAGCCGTGTTGAAATCGTCGTCGAGCGCTTCGTGAAACTGGCGGACGCAGCGTTCCGTCTCCTCGCGGAATGCGGCGTCCGCCTCGCCGGGTTCCTGCCCGGCGTCGCTCCCGGCGGCGGCGTGCGCGGCCGTCGCGAGGAAGTTCGTGATCCTCTCCATGGCGGTGGCCGCCTCGTCGAGCCGCTCTCTGGAGTAGTCGAGCGGGCTCCGGTAATGCGTCCCCAGAAGAAAGAGACGCAGCACGCGCGGGTCCACTTCCTTCCGCACATCTTCCACTGCGAAGAAGACGCCCGTCGACTTGGACATCTTCTCTCCGCCCAGCATCACCATTCCGTTCTCGGTCCAGTGCCGACAGAAGGAGACGCCGGTGGAAGCCTCCGACTGGGTGAGTTCATTCTCGTGATGCGGGAAGATGAGATCCCGCCCGCCCCCGTGGATGTCGAGAGTCTCGCCGAGATACGCCATGGCCATCGCGGAGCACTCGATGTGCCAGCCCGGACGCCCCGCCCCCCAGGGGCTGTCCCAGGAAGGTTCGCCCGGCTTCGCGCCCTTCCACAGCGCAAAGTCGACAGGATGCCGCTTGGCCTCCTCCACCTCCACGCGGACGCCCGCCCGAAGATCCTCCACGCGCTTCCCGGAGAGCTTTCCGTAATCCGTCGCCGTTTCCACGGAGAAGTAGACATCCCCGCCCGCGGCATACGCATGCCCTTTCTCCACGAGATCCCCGATCAGGGTGAGAATGGCGCCCATGTGCTCGGTGGCCTTCGGGTACACATCCGCCCGTTCGATCCCGAGCCAGTCCGCCGCGGAGAAGTACGCGTCGATATTCCGCTCCGCCAACTCCTGCCAGGGCACGCCCTCCTCGGCAGCCTTCGCAATGATCTTGTCGTCGATGTCGGTGAAGTTCTGAACCAGCGTCACCTCGTACCCTCGGGCACGGAGGACCCGCCGCATGGCATCCGCGACGGTATACGCCCGCATATGCCCGACATGGGGCACCCCCTGCACGGTCATCCCGCAGAAGTACATCCCGACCTTCCCGGGAACGACCGGCTCGAAGGGGATCTTCCGGCGTCGCATCGTGTCGAAGATCGAGAGCCCCATTACGCGCCCCCTCCCGGCGAAGCCCCGGACTCGCGCCGAAGCCGCGCCGCTTCCTCCATGAACGCCCGGACGCGGGCCTCTTCCACCGGTGCCCCGCCCACGCCTCCCTTTTCCAGTGAGGAGCCCACAATCACCCCGTCGGCGACCGACCAGTACTCCTCCAGATTCTCCGCGGTCACCCCGGACCCCAGAAGAATGGGCGCATCCGGCACGGCTTCGCGAAGGGCGGCCACGCTCGACGCATCCGCTGCGGAGCCTGTCGCCTCTCCTGACACGATGAGCGCATCCGCCCGGCCGCGGTGGAATGCGTCGCGGGCTTCGTTGGCGATGTGCCCCGGGCCCGGCATCCCCAGCGGGCGCGAGTGCTTCACGGCGACATCCGCGAAGATCAGCACCGGGGGAGCAAGCGACTCACGCAGCGCAAGCGTCTCCCGCGCGCGCCCTTCGATGACGCCCTGATCCGCCACCACCGCACCGACATGGACATTCACGCGAATGAAGTCCGCGCCCGTGACCGCGGCCACCGACAGCGCAGCCGCCGCATCATTTCGCAACACATTCACGCCCAGCGGCACATTGTGGGCGCGCCGGATCTCCCGGCAGACAACCGCCATCGACGCCACGGTCGCGGGCGGCACCCGCCCCCCGGTGAAGGGGACATCTCCGAAGTTCTCCACGATCATTCCGTCGACCCCGCCCGCGGCAAGTGCTTCCGCGTCAGTCAGCGCGGCCGCAAGCACCGGGGTCAGGTCCCCGCCGGAAGGGCTCCCGGGAAGGGCCGCCAGGTGAACCATCCCGATCACGGGGCGTACGCCCCCGAACAACTCCACGAATGCGTTCACACACCGCCCCCCGTCGTCGCCGACGGGGTTTGCCCCGCACGGCGGATTGCGTCTTCCACGATCCTCTCCACCAGCTCTTCGAAGGAAATGCCGTCCGCGGCCGCGGCCATCGGCACAAGCGACAGCCCGGTCATCCCGGGAAGCGTGTTCACCTCCAGACACCAGATTCCGCCGTCCGGGGAGAGCCGGAAGTCCGCGCGGCCGAAGCCTTCGCAACCGAGGGCCGCAAACGCACGCTCCCCCGCCTGGGCGAGCTTCCCGGCCTCATCCGAACCCAGCGGCGCGGGTGCCAGGTACTCGCTTTTCCCGCCCGTGTACTTGGCCTCGTAGGTGTAGAGCCCTCCCTCTGGGACAATCTCCACCACGGGAAGTGCCCGCCCCTCCAGGACCCCGACCGTCAGTTCCCTTCCCGGAATGAAGCGTTCCACCAGAACACGATCCCCGCAGAGCCCGGCCCGCGTCACGGCGTCCGCAAGCCCCTGCCCGTCCTTCACGAGAGTCAGCCCCACGGTCGAACCCTCCCGCGCCGGCTTGACGACGAGATCCGGCGAACCGGCCGCCGCCGCCGCCCGGGCGAGTTCCTCCGCATCCGGGGGAGTCCCCGGGTGCACCGTCAACGCTCCGCCGGGCGGGGTCGGGATGCCCGCATCGCGGAAAATGCGTTTGGAGCGTTCCTTGTCCATCGCCAGCGCGCTGGCCGCCACACCGCTCCCCGCGCAGGGGATCCCCGCCAGTTCCAGCACCGCCTGGATGGTCCCGTCCTCTCCCCAGCCTCCGTGAAGCGCGGGAAAGACCACCTCCGCGTCGCGGAGAAGTTCCACCCACCGAATGAGACGGTCCGGCGCGGAACCGACCGCGTCCGAGGCGCGGGGGGGAGTCGGCCCCGGTCCCGGACCGCCGCCCGACGGCACGGGAACGACGCCATGCTCCGTATCCAGAAGCGTCACACGATGCCCCCGGGCGCTGAGCGCACGCGCCACCGCGACTCCGGAAGCGCGGGACACTTCGCGTTCCCGGGAGTCTCCGCCCATCATCACGCCCACGGTTCGCTTCACGCGGACTCCTCCGCACCGCGCCACGCGGCCAGCGCGCGCCCGATTCGGTCCTCGCACTGCGCGGGGCCCAGCCAGTCGCCGATGTGCGGAAGGTCCGGGCCGTGTTCCGCGCCCGTCAGTGCCAGTCGCACCGGAAGGAAGAGTGCCCGCCCCTTCACGCCCGCCTCGCGTCCCGCTTCGCGGATGAGCGGCCGCAGAAACCCCGCCGGAGGTTCCGCCTCCACAGAACCCAGTCCGGTCCGCACCGCATCCAGCGCCCGCGCGGCCTCTTCTTCGTCCAGCCCGTCCGGAAGCGGCGCCACTTCCGGGGAGGCCGAGAATCCCGAGGCGATTTCCGCGACCTCCGCCAGATCATGCGCTCCTGAAGCGAAGCACGCCGCGGCACGAGCGGCCAGCGCCGGATCCAGTCCGCGTGCCGCCAGAAACGGCGCCAGGCGATCCGCCAGATCCTCCGGCGGGGTTTCCCGAAGCCAGTTCCCGTTCAGCGCACGCATCCGTTCCATATCGTAGATGCCCGCCGCCTTCCGCACTTTGGAGAGATCGAACGACTCCACAAACTCCCGCGGGGAGAACCGGTCTTCGTCGCCTTCCGGATGCCATCCCTGGAGTGCCAGCACATTGACGACCGCTTCCGCAAGAAACCCGCGCTCCCTGAGTTCGCGAACCGTCGCGCCCCCGGACCGCTTTGACAGCTTGGACCGGTCGGTGTCGAGAATCAGCGGAAGGTGCGCGTACTCCGGAACCTCCCGCCCGAGTGCTTCCAGCACCAGGCGCTGCTTGACGGTGTTCGACAGGTGTTCCTCGCCACGCACCACGAGCGTGATCCCCATGGCGGCGTCATCCAGCGCACACGCAAGGTTGTAGGTCGGGACTCCCGAAGAGCGCAAGAGGATGAAGTCACCGACCATCCCCTCCGGGAAGCGCACCTCTCCTCGAATGCGATCCTTCAGGACAGAGTCACCCCCGGGAACCGCCAGCCGCACCGCGGGGTGTTCTCCCGCCGCAAGCCGCCGCTCCTCTTCGTCGGGCGAGATGTCATGCCGCGTCCGGTCGTGCCGGTAGGATCCACCCGCCGCCCGCACCTTCTCCCGCGCGGCGTCCAGATCCGCGTCGGTCGCCCAGCACCGGTAAGCCGCGCCCGAGGCGAGCAACTCCTCCACCGCCTCCCGATGAAGCCCGACCCGCTCCGACTGTCGATACGGAGCGTGGGCGCCGCCGACATCCGGCCCTTCATCCCAGCCGATACCAAGCCAGCGGAGATCCGCCAGCACGGACTCTTCGCTCTCGGGAGTGGAACGCTCCTCGTCGGTATCCTCCACACGGAGAATCAGCGTCCCGCCCGATGCCCGCGCGAGAGCCCAGTTGTACAGCGCGGTGCGCGCGCCGCCGACATGAAGCGTCCCCGTGGGACTGGGTGCGAATCGGACGCGCATGGTCACTTCCCCCCGGTCGGCGACGCCATTCCGCTCCCTCCGGGACGGGCCTCGTCCGAAGGCGCCAGGTCTATCCAGCACTCTTCCAGAAACGGCGTTGCCCCCATGGCTCTCCAGAAGCCCCGGGCGGATTCGCTTCGAGAGGCCACATGCATTCGAAGAACCGGAACCCCGTGTCCGGCAATCCAGCTTCCGGCCTTGTCATAGAGCGCGCGTCCGACACCCCGGCCTCGCAGTTCCTCCGCGACAATGAGATCGGAGATGTAGCCGTACCGCCGAAGTTCGAAGATAGACTCCTGTCTTCGGATTCCCGCGACCATCAACCCCGCGACCTCCTCCTTGCCTCCGTTCGTCCGGCACGCCACGAAGACCGAAGAGTCCGGACCGCGCATCTGGCGGCGCAGGTAGAGCGCATAGTGGCTCCGTGCATCCGCGCGAACCGCAAACCGGGCGTCGAGCGCTTCCTGCGAGACCATCTCCTTCTCGGCCAGCGCAAGGAGTCCGTCCTCATCCGAAAGCCGGGCTCCCCGGACGGTCACTCCCGGGTTCTCGTTCATTCCGCCTCCACCCCAAACAGGGATTCCTCCAGAAGGGCCACCGCCGTCGCGGACATGCCCTCTCCGCGTCCGACAAACCCCAGGCCTTCGGTGGTCGTGAACTGCACGGAGACCCGGTCCGGCGAGAGGCCCAGCGCGTCCGCGATATTCGCGACCATCTCCGCGCGGTGAGGGGCGAGTCTGGGTTTCTCCGCCGATACCGTCGCGTCGACATGGGCGGGACCGTATCCGGATTCGCGGAGGATCGCCACCGTTCGCCGCAGAAGATCCGCCCCGGACACGCCCTTCCAGCGTGGATCGTCGTCAGGGAAGTGGTCGCCGATGTCTCCGGCCGCCGCCGCACCGAGCAGCGCGTCGCAGACCGCGTGCGAGAGCACATCCGCATCCGAATGCCCCGCGAGCCCCCGGTCGAAGGGGATGGTCACGCCGCCGAGCACCAGCGGACACCCCGGCTCCAGACGATGCGTGTCCACACCCACGCCGACCCTGAGCGCACGAACGGGCCGCCCCCCGGCCAGGATGGTCTCCGCGATCGCCAGATCCTCGGGGACGGTCACTTTCAGATTGCGGCGTTCCCCCTCCACCAGCGCCACCGGCGTGCCGCTCCGCTCCACCGACGAGGCTTCGTCGGTCGGGTTCGATCCGTCCCGCGCGTCCGCCGCCATCGCACGCGCCAGCACTTCTCTGCGAAACCCCTGCGGCGTCTGGGCTTCGCGCAGCGAGGCGCGATCCAGCGTCGCCGCGCAGACATCGCCTTCGGCACGCTTGATCGTGGAGACGGGAGCAATCCCCGGGAGCACCGCACCTGTCTCCTCCGCCGCTTCCGCCACGCGGTGAATCAGTGCGTCGGAGATGAGCGGGCGTGCGCCGTCGTGAACGAGGACCACCGCGATCTCACCCGAGAGCGCCGCCAGTCCATGGCGGGAAGACTCCGCGCGCGTTCTCCCCCCGGGGACAACACGCCGGACTCGCGGGAACTCCGGCGTCTCCACCATCTGCCGCACCGGCTCCAACAGATCTTCGCGCGTGACGACCACGACCTCCGCCACCGCTTCACAATCGTGGAAAGCACGAATCGAATGAAGGAGAAGCGGTTCCCCGGCCAGCGGCGCCAGCATCTTGTCCACGCCGCCCATACGCTCACCGCGCCCCGCAGCGACGATCACGGCCCCCACCTGCCGACCCACCAGCTACTCCCGGCCCTTCGAGAGATTTTCGAAACGGGTGAACTGCTTTCGGAAGGCAAGAGTCACCGTACCGATGGGACCGTTTCTCTGCTTCCCGACGATGATCTCCGCGATGCCCTCATTCTCCGGCGTCTGGTTGTAGACTTCCGGCCGGTGGATAAAGATCACGACATCCGCGTCCTGCTCGATGGCTCCCGACTCTCTCAAGTCCGACAGCATCGGGCGGCGAACGCCTTCGCGAACATCCGTGGACCGTTTGAGCTGCGACAGCGCGATCACGGGAATGCGCAGCTCCTTCGCCAGTGCCTTCAGCGACCGCGAGATGGTGGAGATCTCCTGCTGGCGGTTCTCCTGCCGGCCATGGCCGTGCAGCAACTGCATGTAGTCGATCACGACCGCCGCCAGTTGCCCGTTCGTCTCCGACATCAGCCGGCGCGCCTTGGCGCGAACTTCCAGTGCGGTGATTCCCGCGGAGTCGTCAATGAACAGCGGCGCCTCCGCAAGACGCCCGGCGGCGGTGGTCAGCGCGGGCCACTCGTTCTCCCGCAGAAAACCCGTCCGGAGACGGTGCCCGTCGACGCGCGCCTCCGCCGAAAGAAGCCGCTGCACCAAAGACTCCTTTGACATTTCCAGACTGAAAAACGCGACAGGGAGTTTCTTTTCCAGCGTCATGTGCTGCGCGATGTTCAGCGTGAGTGCGGTCTTCCCCATGGAAGGACGCGCCGCAATCACCACAAACTCCGACTTCTGGAACCCGCTGGTCAGCATGTCCAGATCCTGGAACCCGGCCGGGACTCCGGTGACGACCTGCTTGTTATCGTACAGTTCCTGAATGGCCTCGAAGCTGTCTTGCAGGATCTCCCCGAGCCGCACGAAGCCCTGCTTCATGCCCGACTCCGAGATGGCGAACATCTCCCTCTCCGAGCGATCCAGAATGGCGCTCACATCCTCCGACGCGGTGTAGGCGTCTTCCGCGATCTTGCCGGACGCGCGAATGAGACGCCGAAGAATGGACTTCTCCAGAACGATCCGCGCATGGAACTCCACATTCGCCGCACTGGAGACGGAATCCAGCAGCTCCGCCAGATGAACCCGCCCGCCCGCCTTCTCCAGTTGTCCGGTCCGGGCGAGTTCTTCCGACAGCGTCAGCGTGTCTACGGCCTCTCCCTTTTCGTAGAGCGAGATGACCGCCCCGCAGATGGCGGTGTGCGCGGGTCGGTAGAAGTCTTCCGGGCGCAGGAGCTGGACGACGGTATTCACGGCTTCGGGGTCCAGCATCATGGACGCGAGAACCGAACGCTCCGCCTCCAGCGACTGGGGCGGCACGCGGCCGGACGCCGCCCGCTCCGCGCGAGGGGCTCTCGGGGCCGGCGCATCCGGTTGGGTGCCGTAGTCTTCATCCGGGGCGAGCACGCGGGCCGCAGCCTCCGGGCGGGGATCCTGTGGGGAAGTGGTCATGGCATACCTCGGCTGGGGTCGGGGTCGGCCTGCGCCGACCGTTGATCATACTCCCGACGCAGCACCTGGACATCCTCCCAGACGGGACGCTTCCAACGCTCGTTCCGAAGAAGGGCAGCCGGGTGGTAGGTCGGGATGACGGGAACGCCCCGGTACTCGTGAATCCGTCCGCGAAGGCGTGAGATCCCGTCCGATGTGCTCAAGAGCGTTCGGGCGGCGAAGGACCCCAGCGTACAGATGACCACGGGGCGAATCAGTTCCACCTGACGGTTGAGAATGGACCGGCACGCGGAAATCTCCTGCGGAAGCGGATCCCGGTTTCCCGGGGGGCGACATTTTAGGATATTCGCAATGTATATGGACTTCCGGTCGAACCCGACCGCCGCGAGAATGCGATCGAGGAGTTGCCCGGCGCGTCCGACAAAAGGCTCTCCCTGCAGGTCCTCGTCCCGCCCCGGAGCCTCACCGACGAACAACACGCCCGCATTCGGGTTGCCGGTCCCGAAGACGAAACGCGTGCGCGTCCCGGCGAGTTCACACGCATCGCAGGAGGCGAAGGCGTCGTGAAGTTCCGCCAGCGTTGAGCACTGTGCCGGAGACGGACCGCTTGGTGCGGGCGAGGGTTCCGGACTCGCCTGTGCCGCGACAGCACGGGCCGCCATCACGCGGGCCGCGGGCTGCGGACGACGAGGCGTCGGGGGAGGCGCGGACGAAGGAGCGACCGCCGCCGCCGAGACCGGGCCGCCTTCGTGGAGGACACCCTGGAGCGCGGCATAACTTCGCAGGCGGGAGGAGAGATCGAGAAGCTCCCGACGATTTGCAACCCGGGATCCAACCGTCATATGCGCTCCGGAGATCGGCGAAGAAACACGGGGGAAGGCGGTGAGCCTGACCGGCGAACCGATTTCGCAGACTAGAACGGGACGCGTACGGGGTCAAGCAACTCCGCCACGCGATCGAGAATCCGCTCTGCAACGACGCGCTTGGATGCCAACGGAACATCCTCCGGGGGGGCGTCACGCGCCAGCAGAACCACATGGTTCGTCTCGGTGTCAAACCCCGCTCCCGGTTCGGTGGCGTCGTTGACAACGACGAGATCCAGCCTCTTCTCCACAAGTTTCCGCTGCCCGGCGGCCAGCGCATCTTCCGTCTCCAGCGCAAACCCGACGCGAAGCCCTCCCCCGCCCGCATCGCGGAGCAGGGTGAGAATGTCGTCGGTCGGCTCCAGTTCGATCTCCGGCGGCCCGGTGGCCTTCTTCACCTTCCCGGTGGCGGGGCGGACCGGTCGCCAGTCCGCGACGGCTGCGGCCATAAGAAGAACGCCCGCATCGGCGGATTCCGCCATGACAGCATCCCGCATGGTCGCCGCCGTCGTGGCTCGGATGATGCGCGGACCCACGGGTTCCGGCACGGACAGCCCCCCGGCCACGAGCACCACCTCCGCGCCGCGTTGCATGGCGGCCCGTGCGAGCGCCACCCCCATTCGACCCGAGGATCGGTTGGAGAGCACGCGAACGGCATCCACCGGTTCCTCGGTGCGTCCGGCGGTCACCACAACCTTGACGCCCGCCAGCGATCGCGACTTCTCCAGAAGCGCCCATGCCGCGGAGGCCACCTCCATCGGCTCCGGCATTCGGCCGGGACCCTCGCCTTCCGCATCCCAGGCCATCTTCCCGGTCCCTGGCTCCATGACGACCATGCCCCGCTCTTCGAGGAGGGGAAGGCTGGCTCGGGTGGGATCCGCAAGCCACATGGCCGAGTTCATGGCGGGCGCCATGAGGACGGGCGCCTTCGTGGCGAGAAGAACCGTCGTGAGAAGATTGTCGGCGATCCCGTGAGCCGTCTTCGAGAGCGTGGCGGCGGTCGCGGGCGCGACCACCACGAGATCCGCGCTCCCGGCCAGCGCAAGATGGATCGGCATGCGCGTGGCGGACTCCCCCGCCATCCAGGCGGGCAGGGCCGTCTCCCCGCGCCGGTCAAACAAGTCCACCGTGACCGGATTCCCCGTCAGCGTTCGGAATGTCACCGGCCCGACGAACGCGGTGGCGGCTTCGGTCATGACGACCGCCACCTCCGCGCCCCGGTTGCGGAACTCACGCACCAGATCCGGAGCCTTGAAAGCGGCCACAGACCCGGTCACTCCCAGAAGGACTCTCGCCGCACCGCTCACCCGGTTCTGCTGCGGCTTCGCCAAGGCTCAGTCCTCCCCGGACTCCTCGTCGTCTTCCGCCAGAAAGGCCTCGGGGTCTCCCTGCCCTTCATGCCGCTCACCGTCGACTTCGTACGACACCATGTCGATCGCAAGACGCTCCAGCGCCTCGGTCGTCACCTTCGTTTCCGGTTCCTCATCCTCCACGGGACGGGGAACGAACGGAACCTCCGGGACCGATTCCGCTGCCTCTTCCGCCATCTGCTGGATCAGGCTCCGCGCATGGATGATCTTCGCGTTGATGCGGCGAGCTTCCTGAGCGGCGGTGACCACCACCTCGTAGGGGTTCGTGCTCGATTCGAGCATTCCCTCCACGGCCAGCCCGATTTTCCGGGCTTCTCGTGTGGTGCGCTCGTGCGGTTTCGGAAGTCCCGCTTCTTCTTCTTCCGGTTCCGGGGCCTTGGAAACCGGATCTACTGGTGAGGCAGTCTCAGCGGCGACCGGCGGCGCAGCCACGGCGGCGGGCGTTTGAGTCGCCTCTGACTTCTCCATGTTCTCCGTGTTCTCGGTCATTGTCTCTCCAGATTCTCCGTGAGTTCGGATTGTGATGGCGCGGTCCCGGTCTGGACGAGGACCGGATCTCGGTTGGCCGGGTTCATCTCCAGAAGGCGGCGGGTTCGTGCCCGTTCCGCCTCCACAACAGCTTTCACCGCCTGGCGGGCGGCATCCAGATCATGGTTCACGATGAGGTAATCATACTCCGAAGCGTACTCCATTTCGAGGCGGGCCGCCGTCATTCTGCGCAGGATCACATCCTCGGCATCCGTATGCCTTCCGCGAAGGCGCTCCTCCAGCGCGGTCAGCCCGGGCGGCATCAGAAACACCAGAACCGCATCCGGACGAGCGGCACGAATCGCCGTCCCCCCCTGCACATCCACATCCAGAAGGACAATCTGCCCCTTGCGAACGCGACGGTCCAGAAAGTCGGCGGAAGTCCCGTAGAGATTCCCGTGGACCAGCGCCCATTCCACAAATTCGCCGCGGTCCCGCCGCGCCAGAAAGTCTGTTTCGTCGATGTAGAAGTAGTCCTCTCCGTCCACCTCCTGCCCACGCCGGGCCCGCGTGGTACAGGAGACCGAAAGCACGATGTCCGGCACATTCGCCAGAAGCCACGACGCGACGGAAGTCTTCCCCGCCCCCGAGGGACCGGAGAGAACCAGCGGGAACGCGGGAACGCGGGGAGAATCGCTCATTCGATATTCTGCACCTGTTCGCGAAGCCGCTCCACCTCTTCCTTCAGATCGACGACACAGCGCGCCACGGCGGCGTCCGGAGCCTTTGACCCGATGGTGTTCACTTCGCGGTTCATCTCCTGCAACAGAAAGTCCATCCGGCGACCGACCGGCTCCGTTCGATTCAGGAACTCCCCGAACGCGTCCAGATGTGCGCGAAGTCGAACGATCTCCTCCGTGACATCCGATTTCTCGGCGAAGAGCGCCACCTCCGTGGCCAGGCGCACCGGGTCCGGCTCCATGCCTTCGGGAGTGAGTCCCGCAATGCGCTCCTCCAGCTTCTGGCGATGCCGTACCGGCGCACCGCGAACCCGGGAGGCGATTTCATCCGTGACCTCCGAAGCGCGACGCAGGCGTGAGGAAAGATCCCGGGCCAGCGCCTCGCCCTCGGCGGTGCGCATCGCGATGAGTTCCTTCAGCGCGGAATCCGCGGCCTCCGCGAGGGCTTCCTCGGCAAGGCCGGGAGCGTCCTCCACGGGGACGCGCCGGACAAGATCCGGAATCTGGAAGAGCGAGGCCGTATCCGCCTCCCGGGCGCCGAAGTGCTCCCGAAGCTGGTCGAAGATGCCGCGAACCTGATCCAGCACGCCTTCGTCAAGAACGAGCGTGGCCTCCGCGCTCCGCTCCAGATCCACCGTCACGGAGATCCGGCCGCGAGACAGCCTGCTGGACAGCGTCTCCCGGAGAAGCGACTCCTGCCCGGCAAGCGCACGGGGCAGGCGCATCGAAATGTCCAGATTCCGATGATTCACGGAGCGCAGCTCCACCCGGACGCAGGTGCCGTTCCGGTTGGCTTCGCCTGATCCGTATCCCGTCATGCTGGTGATCACGGGGGCCTCCGGGAAACAGGTGGGCAGGGGACGGGGGAGCATACGGCAGCGAACCTCGCCCGGTCAAGCGACGCAACCGCCGGGAAGACACGGACGCCACGCCGTGGTGTGCGTATACTGCCGCGCATGGATCCAGACCTGATCGAGGCAATCCTCCAGGAAATCCGGCACGCCTTCGCCGGAAAAGAGGTCTCGCGGATCGACCGCGGGGGCCGATACGGCCTCTTTCTGCGCTTTTCCGGGCCGCGCGACGGGCTGTATCTCTCGGCGCACCCGGACTGGAACCATCTGCGGCTCGCGGAAGTCGGGTCCGTGCCCGCCCCGCTGCGCAAGACGACCGGCCCGATGGGTGCGCCGCTCAAGGGCGCGGTCCTGCGGGATCTGGAGCGAGAGCCCGGCGGGCGCGTGGTGCGCCTTCGCTTCGATCGGGAGGACGAAACCCACCCGGAGCTGGTACTCGTTGGGGAGCTGATTCCACGATTCGCAAACCTCGTGCTGATCGGCAGCGGGAACCGGGTTCTCGGATGCGTTCGGACATTTGACGGGAAGGAGCGGTCCCGGCAAGTCGTGCCGGGGGTCGCGTATACCCCCCCGGGGGCCGGACCGGCGGCGGGAGCGGGCGAAGAGGACGCCACGCCGTGGGAGGGCGGGAGTCCATCGGCCGAAGCCGCCCGGCGATGGGGGGAACCCGAAGCGGACGGCAGCCGGGAGTCGGTCGCGACAGAGATCCGGCGGGCCGTTTCGCGGAGACGAAAGCGCGCGGCCCGAACGCTGCGGAAGGTCGGCGAGCGGATCGTGGAGGCCGACCGCGCGGAGGAAATCCGCGCACAGGCGGAACTTCTGGCGTCTCGGCCGGGCGAAGTGCGCCGCGGAATGGAGGTTGCCCGGCTGCCCGCCTTTGACGGGTCGGGCGAAGTCTCCATCCCGCTGGATCCGAAACTCGACGCCCGGGAAAATGTCGACGCGCTCTTCCGAAAGGCGAAGCGGCTCGCACGCGGGCGGACGAAACTGGACGAGCAGCGTGCCGCACAGGAGGAGGCGATCGCGAAGGCGGATGCGGTGCTTGCGGAGCTGGATGCCAACCCCGGGGCCGCATTCCTCGCGAAGGCGGGCGAGGAGTTCCTGCGCGACCCTCCACCTGCCGCAACCTCTCCACAGGCCGGGGGCGACGGCAAGGCCGCCGGGTTGCCCGCGGGCTTTCGTCCCCGCGTGTACCTCCTGCCCGGAGACTGGGAAGTCTGGGTGGGGAGATCCGCCCGGCAGAATGACGAACTCACCCACCGGCACGCCTCCCCGCGCGATCTGTGGTTCCACGCACGCGGCGCCGAGGGCAGCCATGTGGTGCTCCGGCACGCGTCGGGAAAGGGCGAACCCTCGCGGGAGACGATTCGTGCCACGGCGGCCATCGCCGCGCACTACTCCAAACAGCGCAATGCGGGCGTGGTGCCGGTCGCATATACGGAGAAGCGCTATGTGCGCAGGCCGCGAAAGGCCCCGCCCGGGACGGCTTCGATGATTCGCGAAAAGGTGGTGTTCGTACGGCCCGGGCTACCGTAGGTCGGAGGCGGTCACCAGGCGCACGATGTGATGATCCAGCAGCAGAAGGTCCGTTCCGGCCATCCGGCCGAACCGGGTCTGGAACGGCAGGATCCCGTCCCACTCCAGCGCTCCGTCACGGCTCCAGGCGTAGACCTGCGGCTTCACATCCCCGCGCACCAGAACGATCAGCTCACCGTCCGGCGAAATCGAAAGCGTCTTCGTTCCGGGTCGCCGGAGAATGGTCTTCGCCCAGAGGACTTCCCCGCCAGCGGCGTCGTGAAGCGTAATGACATCTTCGCGTGGATTCGTGTGGAAGGTCGCGAGGACCGTTCCATCCGCCGACAGTTCGCAGGAGAGATGCGATCGGGGGCCATGCTCTTCGGAGTCGGTCCGGGACCACAGGAGTTCCCCGTCGCTGCGAAACACCATGAGGCTGGAGGCACGAGGCGGATGGAGAAACTCGGAAAACCCCTCGCCGGCGGGCTGGTCCCCGCCCCCGCCGACCGCAATCCGATCCCCCCCGACTGAGAGATTCGAAAGCCCTCCGCGCACGACCAGATGATCGAGCGGAACCTCCCGATTCCAGGCCAGCGCGCCGAACCGGTCGAGGACAAGGAGTTCCCTGTCGTGCAGAAGAACCAGCTGGCTGCCCACCGATGTGAATCGGCTGAATGTCGGGTGGAACGGCAGATCCCCGCGAACTTCGCCATCGGCCCCCACCAGGCGCAGACTCCCCGCGCCGTCGATCTCCGACCGGGCGAAGCGGTCCTTCCCGTGCAGCGTCCGGGCAATCACAAAGGTCCGGCCGTCCGCGGAGAAGAGAATGGGGCGGCCCGGCGCGGAGGCTTCCCACGCGGGTTCGTCACTCTCACTGTGGAAGAAGCGGAAGGCATCCCAGCTCGACTCCGACGGATCCGGTCGCCACGCCACGAACACGCTGCCGTCTTCCGAACCCATCGCCTCCTCTCCGGAGAGGAGAGCCATGTCCCGGGCGACCTGGCCATCCCTGCCGAACTTCAGGAGGCGCGGAGCTTTCCCCGCCGGGTCGATCACGGTCCAGGTGACCGGGAAGGCGGCTTCATCCCCGGCGACTTCGCGGAAATCGTTCCGGAGCGCTCCGTCGCGGCCGCACGACCACGCAAGTGCCCACTCTCCCGTGAAGCCGTGTCCGATGACGGGAGCCGCCAGGGTGCGAGGCACGAGGCACGCCGACAGGACGAGCGCGCTGGCGATGGCGAACAGCGTGAAAGTGCGGAGCGTCATGCGATTCTCCCCGGGCGAACGGGAAGTGTAGCCGCGACCGGCACGACCCGCCACGGCGAAAGGTCCGTTCGGCGGACGGGGCGCCTCACCGCCGAAAGCCGGAGGCCGGGAAGTGGTCGAAACCGAACTCCGGCAGCGATTCCCTCGACCCGTCCGGGCGAATCAGCAGGCGGCCGTCGCGAACCGGGCCGATCCTCCCGACGCAGGTCAGCGCAAGCCCTGCGGATGCCGCGGTTTCGAAAACGACGGCCTTGTCCTCGGGGGACAGTGTGAAGAGGAGTTCGAAGTCCTCGCCGCCTCCGAGCGCAAAGTCCACCGCGCGACTGTCGCGACGGGCGGCAATGCGACGCGCGGCATCGCAGACCGGCACCCGGTCCTCGTCCAGTTCGCACCCGACATGGCTGGCTTCACAGAGACGCCCGAGGTCGATCCCGAGTCCGTCGCTCAAGTCCATCATGGCGCTCGGGCGGACAGCGTGAACCCCGGAGAGGCCGGTTTCGGAATCCACCACCGTTCGCTCCAGCGAGACCAGCATTCGGGAGACATCGAAGCGGGGCCACGGGCTTCGGTGTGCGGATTCCGCCGTGGACCGGGAAGCGGCGGAGAATCGTCCCTTCGCGGCGCCGGTGAGAAGCAGGCGCCCGGCTTCCGATTTGCCCAGCTCCCCGCTGACGCAGATGAGGTCGCCCTCGCAGGCGCCGTCACGCCGAATCGCGCAGCCCGGCTCCACCGTACCGAGCACGGTGATGCCGAACGCGGCCTCCGGGGCGCGGACGGTGTCTCCTCCGGCGATGGACACACCGCAGGAGTCGGCCACCCGGTCCATCCCGAGATACACCCCGCGCAGGAACTCGACCGGCGTATCGGGCGGGATGTGGACATTGACGAAAGCGGCGAAACCCTCCGCACCCATCGCCGCCAGATCAGACAATGCGGCGACCATCATCTTGTGTCCGATTTCGTCGGAGGAGAACACCTCGCGGGTGAAGTGGACGCCCTCCCGGAACGCATCCGTGGAGACGACCAGCGACCGGTCTCCCGTCGCGCGGAGAATCGCGGCGTCATCGCCCGGGCCCAGAATCACCCGACGGGCGGATCCGCCGGTCCAGTTTCGGAAGAGCTCAATCAGGCCCGCCTCTCCGAGTTCGGAGACGATCATTCCCCGTCAGCTCCCTCCCCCGTTTCATCGGGGGAAGCCTCCTCGGCGGGAGCTTCCAGGTCCCGCCAGGCATACGGCACGCATCGGAGGATATCCCCCGCAAGCGTACCGCGGCGGCTGAGTTCGCCGGCGGCAATGTCTCCGGCGCGACTGTGTACCATGACGCCCACGCGGGCGGCGGCGGAGGCTTCGTAGCCCTGCGCGAGAATCCCCGTGAGAAGACCCGCGAGAACATCGCCGGAACCGGCCGTTGCCATCGCGTCCGTCCCGAGTGAACAGAGGTCCGCCGACCCGCCGGGGGAAGCCACAATGGACGGCGACCCCTTGAAGATCACCTCGCACCGGAGATCCCCCGCGGCATATCGCGCCGAGGCTACCGGATCCCCCAGAAGCTCCTCCGGCGTTCGCCCGGTGATCCGTGCCAGTTCGCCGACATGGGGCGTGATGATGGCCCGCCCTCCGGCAAGGCCGCTCGCCGCGCCGGTGTCGTCTTCCTCCAGAGCGTTCAGTCCGTCCGCGTCAAGCACGAGAGGCCGATCGATGCGCGGGAGAACCGACCGCACGAAATCTCGCACGGAGTCCGCCATCGACAGGCCCGGCCCGAGAAGGACGGCATCGGCTTCGCCCAGGAAGGGGGCGCAGGCATCCACGGCGGCCGCACCCAGCACGCCACCCGGTTCTTCCGGAAGGCCGAAGACCATGACCTCGGTGAGCTTCGTGGCACACAGCGTCACGAGGCTCTCCGGAACGAGCAGCTTCACCACGCCCGCTCCCGAGCGGAGCGCCGCCTCGGAGGCCAGGCAGGCAGCCCCGGTCATCCCGGGGGAGCCGGCAACCACGGCGACCCGGCCAAAGGAACCCTTGTGCCCGCGCGCATCCCTCGGGGGGCAGTAACTTCCCACTTCCTGCCAGAGGAGGACGCCGGTGACGCTGCCGGAGTTGTCCGGCGGGTAGCCGAGATCCACCACCGTGATGTCCCCGCAGTGATCCCGGCCCGGCATGACATACATGCCGCGTTTCGGATACCCGAAGGTGATCGTCCCGAGGGCACGCACGGCATCCTCGTCTGTCGCACCCGTGTCCGAGTCCACGCCGGTCGGGATGTCGAGGGCGAAGACGGGGCGGCGCGAATCGTTGAGCAGGCGAGTCAGTTCGCGAATGGGCGGCCGCAGCGTCCCCTTCGATCCGGTGCCGAGCAGCGCATCGACGAGGGCCGTGGAGGCGGCCAGGTCTGCACGGATCGCGTCTTCCGATTCGCCCGGGCGGTACGGCTTCACCACGACGCCGCAGTCCTCGGCGCCGACGACATTTCGCAGCGTCTCAGCGGTCAGTTCGTCCCGTTCGCCGATGATCCAGCAGATCACCGGATGACCCGCCTTTCGAAGGACTCGCGCGGCCACGAATCCGTCGCCGCCGTTGTTTCCCTTGCCGCACAGGAACACAAAGGGAGTGCCCTCGCCCACTCCTGTACCACGGATGGCCTGGGCGGCGGCCGTCCCGGCGCACTCCATCAGATCCAGGCTGGCGACTCCATGCTCCTCAATGGCCCGGCGGTCGATCTCCCTCATCTCGGACGCAGTAACGACCCTCATCATCCCCTCCGGTCGGGCCGACACGGCCCCTCCTCTATGGTCGGGTGACAAAGCGACCCGCTTGAACGGCGAGTCGGTCAGCGGTCCGCGAGAGTCGGCTACTTGTGGGACCGGCCCACGGAATTCCCGCAGGAAATCTCCCCGTTGTCGATCCGAAGGTGGAATCCGCACTCAGGATTGATGCAGACCCAGGCCTTGTAGGTGATCGGGGCTCCGTCGCGGCCATAATCGCTCAGCGGAATCAACACTCCGCCATCACAGGATTGGCAGGCTGGAAATCCCTGTCCCTCAAAGTCCATGCTCCCCCCCCCTCACTGGACACTTCCCCACGGACGGCCCGACGGCGACGGGAATCTTCCCCTGCGCCGGACGAATGAGGCTCATCCTCGACTCGACCGGAGGCGACGGCTCCCCCACCCGGGGAAGCGATCGTGTCCGTGCGCGGACTACCGTCCGGCCCACGGGTGAGACCGGGAACGCGAAACCTCAAGGAAACCGCACAAGAGCATGATTCTCTTATGGGATCGGGACGGGACCGTCAAGAGGAACCTTGCCGGGATTTTGGCACGCGGCAGGAACCGAGAGTGGGCGGGGGCGCAAGAACTCACCCTGTTGCGGGTGTGTTTCGCTTCAGTCCACCGCATTCCTCACCACCCGAAACCCCACGAACTGCGCCATTCCCGCCGGGTGGAACTGGGGACGCGCCGCCGACCGGCACCCGATCGCGAAATCGTTCCAGCCGCCCCCGCGAATCACGCGGGTCCCCCCCGTCGGCGGGCCGGAGGGGTCCGTTTCCGCCCCCAGGGACAACGCGGCATAGTAGTCCCAGACCCACTCGGCAACATTCCCGTGCATATCGAAGAGCCCGTGCGCGCCCGCGTCCTTTGCGCCGGTGGCATGGGTGGTGGAGGCCGCGTTTCCGCAGTACCAGCCCAACTCCTCCAGAAGCGAGTCCGGGTCGCATCCCTGCGCCGTCAGCGCGCCGGTGGAAAGCTCCGTCGTAGTCCCTCCACGGCAGGCGTACTCCCATTCCGCCTCCGTGGGGAGCCGGTAGCCGTTTCCCTCGCGCGCCCAGCTGACCTCCATGCCTTCGATGGCATAGACGGCCCGGAGTCCCTCGGATACGGAGAGCGCGTTGCAGAAGCGAACCGCGTCGTACCAGCTCACCATCTCTACGGGAGCGTCGTCCCCGGCGATCACGGATGCGGACGGGCTTTCTCCCGTGAGCATCCGGTAGCGGGCCTGCGTGATCTCGCGGACGCCCATCAGGAAAGGCGCGGAGATGGTGACTTCGTGGAGGTTTTCGCCAAGCTGATGCCCGGTCTCGGTCACCGGGCTTCCCATGGTGAAGGTGCCCGCGTCGATCCGGACCATGTCCCCGGCAAGCGATACCGCACTCCCCCGGCACACCACATCCACGCACCCGGACAGCGTCTGGACAACGCATTGGTACTCTCCGACCGCCGGTGGCGCGAATCGAACGGTGATGGCGATGCTCTCCCCGGGCCTCAACCGATAAGACGGCGAAGTGACGGCGAAAGAGGAGCAACTGGACGAGGCGCGGGTCGTGAAAGAGGAGGACCCGTGATTGTCAATGGTGAACGACCTCTCGACCGGCAAGCCGACCCCTGTTTCGCCGAAATCGAGAACCACCGGACTCACGCCACAGCCGACCACCGCAGGCTCCGGCGATGCGAGGCAACCCGGCAGAAGGAGCGCCAGAAGGGGGGCAAGGCGGTGGCGGTGGCAGATTCGCATGGAATGAGCATAACGGACCGCCGGGGGGAACCGCATCCCTTTCCCTCCCGCCCGATGCGGTACAATGGAAGAGTCGCCGCGCTCCCGGAGTCTCCGCCATGCTTCCTCGCGTCCCCATGCTCGTGCTGATGGCCGCAACGGCTTCGCTCCCCGCGCTCCCCACCTCGGCCGCCATTACGATCGGTCCCGGCGCGGCGATCGGCACCGACCGTGCGAGCGTCGTCTGGTACGAGGAGTTCCAGGACTGGACACGCGCGGACCTGAAGGCGCTCGACGAGACGGGAACGGCGGACCTCTACGCCTACGGCGACGGGTACGATGACTCCCGCGATCTGGTCGCGTTTTGCTTTCGAGAGGAGGGTGCGTCGCTCTTCTTCCGCGCGGACTTCTTCGACCTGGCGCTCGGGGCGGAGAACACGGCGCTGGATGTGTTCGTCGCGATCGACGCGGCCCCCGGAGGGCAGGAGTGGCTCCCCGACTTTCTGGACTGCCGCACGACGCGTCCGTGGGAAATGTGCGTCGTGGTGGACCGCGCCGGATCGACCTACGGCACGGACTATCGCATCTACGACGCATCCTTCGCGGACCTCCCGGGCGCGTACCTGGGCGCGCACTTCAACAGCGAACTGGACGCCGTGGAGTTCGGAGTGACGCGGCAGTCCCTGCTCGACGCGGGATGGGACGGCGTGACGCCTCCCGCGTTTCAGGTGTTCACCGCAAGAGACGGTGCGGAAACCGGATGCACGGGCGGCGGGTTCGGGAGCGACCTCACCGACGCCATGACCGACGACGACCGCGGCTGCACGGACGGAACGCTCGACGGCGCGATCTTCGCGACCGATGCCGGCGGCTTCGTGCGCTTCGCGACGATCGCACACGGAAACCAGTCCGTCGCGCGCGCGAGCGAGGTCGGCGCGCACATCTACGACCCGGAATCGAACACCGGGATTCCCGGTGGGACGGGCTTTCAGCGCACGCTCGACACGCACGGGATCTTCCGCGTCCCGCTGAACATCCACCCGAGCGGCACGCTGACGATCGCGTGTTCATGGGCGGCGACCGTCGGCGGTGCGGCCGATCCGGCGGACGGGCCGTCGTTCCTCGCGCGCATCCGCGACTTCGTGGACGACGACCAGGCCAACGCGCCCGGATCGCTTCTTGGCGGCGTGCTCGCCGAACACATTCTCCCGTACTTCGAAGGCCCGGTGAACGCCGCCTCCTTCGCGGCCGCCGAAAGTCTGAACGCTGTCGTCTACGGCGTCACTGCCGCGGACGCCCCCGTCATGCACACGCCGGAACGAGTGATCCGCTCACTCCCGACCGGACTCTCCCCTCTCGACGGGTTGACTTTCGAAGACCTGGCGGCAAGCCCGTACACCGCCACCGTCCTCGACGAGGTGACGCACCTCCACCACTGGTTCTATCCGGAGGAATCCTGCCTGCCCGACGCCGGATACCGCCACAAGATCCACCGCACGAATGGCGTGAACTGCTTCCTGATCAACGAAGCCGTTGACGGACGCAAGTTCGCCAACGACGACGGAGGGATGGAGCGCGAGTCCCGCGCGCTGCTTCTGGAGCAGGCACGCGCCGGAGACCCGCGCATCGTCGTTGTCTTCGACGACTGGGAGGCGCTCGGCGGAAAGTCGTTCGGCGCGGTCGAAGGAACGATGATCCCCAACAACAACCCGAACCAGTACCACCGGACGATCCGCTGGGCGGCGAACCGCCCGTGGATCGCGATCTCCAATCTGGACGACATCCTCGAAGAGGCCAGCGCGAACCCCGGCGCGTTCGTGATCGACCATGGCACGAGGACGGACCTTTCGCTTCGCACCTACGAATGGCTCGCGCACGCCGCCGAGGACAGCTACCACCACTGGTACTACAACGACGACGGGGGCAGTCCGGGAAACGAGCAGTCGTTTTACGACCTCGTGCCGGTAATCACGGGTCCGCAGGGCAGTTACCATTCGCGCGGGGCGACGCCCGCCGACGACGGGCCACCACTCTCGTCGGGGATGCCGCTGGGCGACCTCAACACGCCGGGGACGCTGCTCCATGAAGCGTGGAGCGCCATCTCCACGGCCCCCGCCGGACGGCTTCGCGAAGTGGGCACATGGGGCTTTCTCGCGATGATCTACGAGACGGCATGGCACGAGGAGGACGAGACCGACTACACCGACACGGACTGCTACGGGAACTGGACTTCGCCGGACGCCACCTGGGACGGCGTCAGTTCGTGGGCACTCCGGCTGCAAAACCACGCGCGGGAGGCGGGGATCTGGGCGGCGGCCGCCGACTGGGCGGAAGCGGTGCGAACCGGTTCGGTCGGAGCCGCGACGGTGACCGAGGCGGCGGATCTCGATTTCGACGGCGAGGACGAGTTCGTGGTGCGCAACGCTCGCGCCTGGGCAGCGTTCGAGGCGCGCGGCGGGCGGTGCGTTGCCGCGGCGGCGTTCGACCCGGTGGCGGATGACGGGGTCGCACTGGTCGGCCCGGCGGTCACCATTCCGTCCGCGCCGGGGGAAGAGGAGTACGCCGATGACGCAGCCACACGCTGCTCCGCCTTCAAGGAGACAAACGGAGGCGCCTACGCGGACGCGGTGTACCCGGTAACGCCAATCCCGGGCGGATGGCGTTTCAGCAGTCCGGACGGCAAGGTCACCAAGAGCATGACGCTCGCCGACGGGAGCGGAACGCTTCGCGCGGGGTATGTGGAGACCGTCGCCGGCGCACTCTTCGTACGGATGGGGCTTTCGCCGAACCCGCTGGATCTGGCGTTCCACGGGCATGCGCACCTGTCTCGCACCCTCGATGCCGGAGCGAACGCGTACGCACTGTCGAACTCTTCGGGGGGCACCGTCGTCGTGCGGGCGGGATCGGGCGCGTTCGTCCCCGCACCCGCATACTCCGGATGGAACCGCCGCGATGTGGGGCTAACGGAGGAAGTGGAGATTTCGGCGGACGGCGCGTTCGTCGTGGAGATGGATCTGCTCCCGGAGACGGGCAGCGCCACGAGCGTGGAGTCGGGTGCAGTGCACGCGCACCCCGGCGGACTTGTCCGAGGGGTCTTCCCGTCGCCGGGAAGCGGCCCGGCGTGGGTCGTCGTGAGTCCGCGAGCTGCTGCCGTCGCCACAGTTTCCATCCACGACGCCGGCGGGCGGCGGCTTGCCACGCGAGACGCGGGGCGGATCCCTGCCGGAGTGTCGCGCCTTGCCGTGCCCCCCGTGGACAACCACGGACAGAGCCTTCCCGCCGGGGTGTACTTTGTCCGCGTCATCACGCCTGGTGAAATCGGCACGCAAAAGTGGGTCATCGTACGGTAACGGGGACTGCGCATGACCGTCCTCTTCCGCGTCTGCGCTCGCCCCGCATCCCAGACACACGAAGTACACGCCGGGGCCACAGAGCGTCCGCCCCCACCCGCGGGGTCCCGCACAGGAATCGGCGCCATTCCCGCGCGGGGGGCACGGACCTTCGGCGCCTATTCTTGATTCCCCAGTCCACTTCTCGTATTCTGGAGAGTTGTCGCCCGTGCGCTTCCCCCCGTCCCTGCCGAACACCGAGGATTGACCATGCCGAGTTTCCGAAGTCTTCCCGCCCGCCTGACCGCGGCGGTGCTCTTCTCCGCGCTGCTGTTCCCTTCGATGCTGTGCGCGACTGAGGCCCCGGCAGACCTGATCACGCTTCGCGACGCCCTCCGTGAGCACCGGCTCGCCGAGGCCACCGCGAAGACCCGGGCCGTCTCCGCACGCATCTCTCGCCGGGGGACCGCCAATCAGGATCTGTACGACGCACTCCACTACGATCTGGAGCTGAACCTGGACCCGTCCTCGCAGACGCTCACCGGAACCGTGACCGCGACGGTGCGGGTGACGGGCGCGTCGATCGCGGAAGTCGATCTCGACCTTTCCAGCGGGATGAGCGTCGCATCCGCGACGGCCGGAGGCGCGGCCGCGGCGTTTGCGCACGGGTCGGATGTGGTGACTGTAACGCTGGACCGCACCTACTCGACCGGCGAATCCGTCGTGCTCTCCGTCACATATCTTGGGAATCCGGCGGGCGGCGCCTTCGGCTGGGACTCGCACTCCGGGCAGGACATGATCTGGACGCTCAGTGAACCCTACGGCGCACGAGACTGGTGGCCTTCAAAGGACCAGAACACGGACAAGCCCGACTCCGTGGACATCCGCATTACCGTTCCCGACCACCTCACTGCCGTGTCCAACGGCACGCTCGTCTCCGATATCGACCATGGAGCAACGCGCACCTTCCACTGGCACTCGTCGTATCCCATCGCGACCTACCTCGTGTCGCTCGCGATCCACCCGTACACCTACTTCAGCGACTGGTACACGCCCACGCCGACCGACTCGATGGAGGTGGGCTTCTGGGTCTTTGCCGATCACTATGTCGCGGTGCAGGCCACCTATGCGAAGACGGTTCCCATGCTCGGATCGTTCGCTGCGGCATATGGGGAGTACCCGTTCCTCAACGAAAAGTACGGCCACGCGGAGTTCAACTGGGGCGGCGGGATGGAGCACCAGACGGTGTCGAGCCTCGGAGCATGGTCGGAGGATCTCATCTCGCACGAACTCGCGCATCAATGGTGGGGGGACGAAGTCACCTGCGCCGACTTCGGACACATCTGGCTGAACGAAGGCTTCGCAACCTGGTCGGAAGCGTACTGGAAGGAGACCGTCGACGGGGCGGGCACCTACCGCGACTACATGGACGCCGCGGCCTACTACGGCTCCGGCACGATCATCGTGGAGAACCCGGCGAACTTCGGCTCCATCTTCGATGTGGACCTGAGCTACAACAAGGCGTCGTGGGTCGTTCACATGTTGCGAGGCGTGATGGACGATACGGACTTCTTCGCAGGGCTTCAGCTGTACCGCGCCACCTACGGTGGCGGCAGCGCCACGACCGAGCAGCTCCGGGATGTCATGGAGTCCGTGTCGGGAGTGGACCTCGACGCGTTCTTCCAGCAGTGGATCTACGGCGAGTACTTCCCCGTCTACCGGCCCTCGTGGACTCACGGAGGCGGGACGCTGGACCTGGTGATCGAGCAGGTGCAGACAAACACGGGCCTGTTCACCATGCCGATCGACATCCGCGTCATCACGAGTACCGACACGCTCGACTTCACCGTGCAGAACTCCGCCGCGTCGGAAGCGTACGCGCTGGCGGTTCCCGGCACGGTCGAGGCCGTGCTCGTGGATCCGGACCGGTGGATCCTTCGTCAGGTGCAGACGGAAGTCACCAACCCCACTTTCGCGGATGGCATCCTTCTTGTGAACGGCGTCCACTGGGACACCTACTCTGCGGAAATCCGAGGGGCCTATCAGGACTCCGTCTTCTGGGGTGAGCACGACATCACTTTCTGGGACACCTTTGCCGAGCCCGCGTCCGGCTACCCTGCCATTCTCCCGACGCCGGCGGGGCACGGCGCGGTTCCCGCCGACCTTCTCGGGAACTACTCCGCCGTGATCTGGGTCGGGAATCACTACCAGGGCGACCTCGCGGACTGGCAGGAGACGCCTGTCCTTTCGTATCTGGAAGCGGGCGGGAATGTGCTGCTCATGTCGCGCCGCAGGCGGAACGCACCGGGCTGATGGCGCACGGTTTGCGCACATCGCCGGGCGTCCCTACCGGATGAACCATGACGCGCTGCGATCCAATGTGGAGTTCGTCCTCTCACAGTTCTTCAGCGAACCGTACGGCTCCACGGGCGTGGAGATCCTGCCGCCCGCCGGGGTGGCGGCCCTCCTGCCGTGTCGCCCGAACCCGTTCGGACGCGGGACGGTGATCCCGTATGCGCTCCCGGCGACCGGCGCGGTGCGCATCACGGTCCATGACATCGCGGGGCGGCGCGTGCGGACGCTCCTCTCCGGCGTACGCCAGGGAGGAAGCCGGGAGGAGCTCTGGGACGGCACAGACACCTTCGGCGAAGTGGTCGCGTCCGGCGTGTATGTGATCCGGCTGGAGGCTGCGGGCACCGTGTCCACGGAGACGGTGGTGCGGCTGCGGTAGGGGTCGCCGCCCCTCGGCGGCGACAGCCCACGGTCGGGAGCTGCGTCCTATGTCTTCTGAGGCTTCTTCTTCGCTGCGGGAAACAGAACATTGTTCAGGATCAACCGGTAGCCGGAGGAGTTCGGGAATCGAGAGAGTTCCGTCGGGGGATCTCCTACGGCGTGCTGGTAATCCTCCGGGTCGTGGCCGCCGTAGAAGGTCCATGTCCCGCGCCCGAACTTTCCGTGGATGTACTTCGCTTCCCGCGTGCCCTCCACCTGTGCAAGCACCGTGACGCCCGGGCGAAGAAAGTCCATGTCGAAGCCGGTCGTCTGTCCGAGAAACCCGTTCACAACCCCCACATGACACTGAGTGAGCATGGTCGGAATGGGGTCGTACTTTGCGGAGAACTCGAAGAGCGTGAAGTAATCCACCCGTGCGCCGCGGGCGCGTGCGTAGTCTGATGTGTCGATGTCGGAGAACTCGTACTCCAGCGGATCCCGCACCAGCGTGAAGTCGCGAAACGCCAGACACCGCGAGTAGTCCAGCCTCCCCTGCGCATCCGCGTCGGCAGGGTCCCCGTCGTACACCGTCCCCACTATGTCCACGCCGCGCGCAGCCATCGCGATGTCGAAGGTGTCGGTCGCCGAGCACATCGCAAAGAGGAAGCCTCCCTCGCGAATGTAGGCGCGAATCACTTCCGTGACGGCCGCCTTGTGTTCGCTGACCTTTCGAAAGCCCGCATCCCGCGCGAGCTTTTCGTAGAGCGTCTGCTGACGCTGGTACCACGGCGCCGCATGAAAGCTCGCGTAGAACTTCCCGTACTGTCCGGTGAAGTCCTCGTGATGGAGATGCAGCCAGTCGTACGAATCCAGCCGTCCGGCCAGCACTTCCTGGTCCCAGACTGTGTCGTAGGGAATCTCCGCGTAGGTGAGCGCGAGCGTCACGGCGTCATCCCAGGGTTGCTTCCCGGGCGGCGTGTAGATGGCCACGCGCGGAGCCTCCTCCAGACGCACCACCTCCATGTTCTCCGCTTCCACCGTGGAGAGAATGTCCGCCCGGTCCGCTGTGGAGAGATCCTCCAGCGTGACATTGGCAAGAAGCGCCCGGCGACGCAGTCCCGCCCAGTCGTCCGTCAGAAAGCTGCCCCCTCGATAGTTCAGCACCCAGTCCACTTCCACGCCCTGTGTCAGCGCCCAGTACGCGATGCCATACGCCTTCAGGTGGTCGCGCTGCGAGAGGTCCATCGGGATGAGCACTTTCGCGGCATGCGCGGGGAACGGGGCCCACGGCACCAGCGCAACGAGTGCGAGCATCGCGACCCGCGCCGCGCGAGGTATGCGCCGCCTCACGGGAGTGCCCTCCGCAGTTCCGCGGACGAAGCGCGCGCTCGATCCGCCGCCAGCGTCTCGGGATACGACAGGACCACCTCTTCGTACTGCGCGAGCGCCTCGGTGGCGTCGCCCAGGTCTTCCCCGAAAATCCGCGCGCGAAGAAGAAGCGCACGCGCCGCGAGATCCTCTACGCTTGTCATGTCTGCCGCACGCCGCAATGCGTCCAGTGCCTCCACCACGCGATCCTGCTCCCGGAGGGCCATGCCCCACAGCAGAAGAAGATCGTCGTGGACCGGAGATCCGCGATGCGACACCACCGCTTCCCCCAGTGTCAGGAGCGCCGCCTCCACATCGCCGATCCGAAACCCCAGCGAAGCCGCTGCGTGCCGGGCCAACGCCTCCTCGTCTTCGCGGTTCGTGTTGATGAGAATCGAATGCTCCAACGCGTTGTTCACAGACCTTCCCTTCGGGTACCTCTCCGCCACACGCTTGAACAGACTGTCCGCTGCGTCAAACTCCGCACGGTAGTACAAGACGCGCGCCTCGTTGTAGAGCGCCCGCTCCAGCGTGGCTTCCGGGAATACGCGCTCCGCGACGGCCCGGTAGATATCGAGCGCCCGGTCTGTCTCGGACAGGTGCAGCGCACATTCCGCGATCTCAAAGTGCAGTTCCCCCGGTTCCCACGGGCCGTCACGCAGGGGAAGCAGTTCCCGAAAGACCGCTTCCGCGCTCTGTGGATCCCGCTTGCCGTCGCGAAGAACACGACCGGTCTCAAACCGTGCCCGGATGGCGTACTCCGTCTCCGGGAATCGATCCACCAGTTCGGCAAGAATCCGGAGCGCTTCTTCCCATTGCCCAAGGTGCCACCGGCAGACCGCGATCTCCGAGAGTGCACCGGGAACGGCACGCGCGTCGGCACTTTCGGCAAGGACTCTCTCAAACACGGTGACGGCGACTTCGAATCGTTCGTCCGCCATGCATCGCCGCCCGAACACCAGAAGCGTCGGGAGCTGGCCCGGCAGCGCATCCACAAGATCGAAATAGCGATCGCGAGCGCGGGCGTGGTCTCCCGCCTCCAGATGAAGATCCGCCAGCAGCTTTCGCAACGCAATCCGGGCTCCCGGCGAGTGCTCCGCGCCGCTCGACGCCGCGAACGCGGAGTCCACGCGCGCAATGACCCTTCCCAGTCCCTCTTCGCTCTCTCCGATGCGCAGGAGCCTCCCCTCCACAAAGGAGAGTGTCGACGGGTTCATCAGGAGGAAGTCCAGGTAGGCGTGGGTCGCTGCGGCGAACTCCATCCGCACCTCGTGCAGATTCCCGATCCTCCGAACGAATCGCCCCGGATGTGCCTTCTCCGCCTCCCGGTAAACGGCCATTGCTTCGTCCAGCATCCGATGCCGCATGAAGAGATCCGCGACATGCGAATAGGCACCGTGGCTTCCCGGTTGAATCGCAAGAATGGCGCGCCAGTGCCCGGTCGCCGCATCTCGGTCTCCGGTCCTTGCGGCGACGGTGCCCAGCTCTTCCAGAACAGACGGATTGTTCGGGTGAAGCGTGAGGTCCGCCTCCAGATGTTCACGAAGTTCGTCATATCGCTTCAGTTCCAGAAGGCACGAACGAATCCCTTGAACGATCCGCGTCACCCCGGGGTGTGCGGCGTCGATCTCCCGGTACAACTCCAGTGCGTCCTCCACACTCCCCTCGCGGAAGAGCTGCTGGGCGAGTTGCGCCCGGGTGAGCGCGGTCGGCGGGACCCCCCCCGTCCCGCGGGCACTACGCGGGGGTTGCGCGGAAGCACCCGCCGCCAGCGCAAGAAGTACGATCGCGACCCGCCACACGCGTCTCATTCGTCCCCTCCCGGCGGCGCGAACCGGCGAAGCCGCTCGCGCAGATCCGGCACCCACGGTTCGTCCCCGGCGCGCTTCTCGCTGCGCAGGAACGCTTCCCGCGCATCGTCGATCCGCCCGAGTTCCAGGAGCACTTCGGCACGATGATAGTCGTTCTCCGCCTGCATCGACGGATCGTCTTTCGGGATTTCTCCGGCCGCCGCGACCAGTTCGCGCAGCGCGTCCTCCGGCCTCCCCGCCCGGTGCAGCACCCACCCCAGCGTGTCACGCCAGTACCCCGCATTCTCCGGAGCCAGGTCCAGCGCTTCGCGTGCCAGTGTTTCCGCCCGAGCAAGGCTGTCGCCCGTCTGTGCGAAGATATACGCAAGCGCGTTTCGCCCGTCGGCCGATGCGGAGTCCGCGGCAAGCACCGCACGGAATGCCGCCGCCGCGTCGTCGTACTCACGCGTGCTGAGCAGGCCATACCCCAACCCATACGCGGCCGGCACACTGTCCGGCGACTTCCCGAACGCTTCCCGGTACAACTCCGTCGCGCGGGAGATCTCTCCCCGCGCCATGTAGAACTGCGCAAGCTGAAGAACTCCCCCCGTCGTCAGCGGCTCCAGTCGATTCCGCGCCTCCAGCACTCCCGCCTGCCCTCCGACCTTCAGCCCGTGATCCACCGCGTCGGCCAGCGTCTGCGCGGCATCCAGTCCCGGCTCCCGTGCCAGCGCAAGACGGGCACTTTCTGCTGCCTCCGAAAGCCGCCCGGCGCGCACCAGCTGGATTCCATGGCTCAGATGCGCCTCGGGAAGTTCCGTACCCAGCGCGACCAACCGCTCGAACACCTCGATCGACTCCTCCGTCCGCTCCTCGTTCGCAAGAAGGACCGCCAGGCTGTACAACGCGTCCTCGCCGCCCGGCTCCAGTTCGATTGCTGCGCGCCATCGCGCCTCCGCCGCACCGGGATCGCCCAGCTCCAGGAAAGTCTCGCCGATCACACGCTGCACCGCGGCGATCCTCTCTCCCCGCCGCCGGGCCTCGTGCAGGCAAGCCCGCGCCTCCTTCGTGCGCCCTCTCTGCGAAAAGTCCATCGCCTGCCGGAGGCACAGGGTCGCCGCGAGATGGCTCGACAGGTAATCGGCCGAATCCGAGGGCGGCGGCAGCACGGGTGTGCCGGGGCCGGACCCCTCCGCCTCTCCCGGACGCACCAGTTGCATGACCACGCCCTGCGGAACGAGACGACACTCCCCAAACGGTTCCAGTCCCACCGACCCCGTAAAGTAGACGGGCCGATCGGGCTCTTCGAAGACGATCTCCGCCTCGCGCTCATCGCGCCGGAGCTTGCGTTCGACGCGGCTCATCTTCAGGAAGTCCTCGCCGTAGTGTTCCACAAAGAGATGGAGCGTGCGGTCCATCAGGATCACATCCGGGCGCGCGCCGAGGACGCGCTGGTGATAGGCCAGTATGTAGCCCCCGTTGTCGTCCTCCGCGAAGAGCCGCGCTCGTGGAGGCAGCGTGCGAAAGACCGTCTCCGCGTAGAACGACGCCAGCGTCGCGTCGCTTCGGTCACACCTCGCGGCATTCGCCGGGAAGAGAAGAACGGGTCCGATCAGCGCCAGCGTGGCCGTCGCAAAGGCCGCCACTCTGCCCTGCCCGGCCAGTCTCCGGGCGAGCAGTCGGTCCACCTCCCCGAGTCCCGCAGCCGCGGCGAGGTACACCGCCATCACCGCCTGCAGGAAGAACGGCTCCACAAGGGTCCGGTCGCGGAATGTGTCTTCAAAGCGAAGCACCGACGCCAGCACCGGCCCGGTCAGCACAAGAAGCACGGCAAGGAGCGCCCCTCGCTTCGCATGACCCCGGCGAAACAGGAGCACCGGCCCGGCGATCGCCGCCAGCGCAAGCGGCGCGGGGAGGTTCGCCCAGAGGATCCGCGCAAGCAGGGTCCAGCGCGTGAGCCATCCCGCGTTCGCCTCCGCGTCGCCCAGCCCCCCGTACTGCGCGCGGATCACATGGTCGAAGAGGTCCGCCCCGCGCTGCATTCCGCCCCAGACGACAGACGGGTCCGCGGAGAAGCGGATCGGCAGCAGGAAGTACACCGAAAGCCCCAGAAGAAACGCGGCAGCCATCGCGAAGGCACGGCGAAGGAGGACTGCCCGGTCTGCGAGGCTTCGATGGTTGGGTCCCAGCGCCAGGGCGACGGCCACCGGCGCCGCGAAAAGCGACAACGGGTGATTGGCCGCACCGAGCCCAACCAGGTACGCGCCGAGAAGGAAGAGACGCGGACGCCCGCGGCGGCCCGCCGCCATCGCGAGAAGCGCTCCGGCCGAGAGTGCCAGATTCAGCGCGTACACCTCGGTGACCACCGCCTGCGACCAGACGGCATGACTCAGCCCGAAGGCAAGCGCACATCCCGCCGCCGGAATCGGGCGGCGCGTCAACACTCCGCCCAGCGCGGCGAGAAGCCCGACCGCGACGGCCGCACTCACCGCCGAGAAGACATTCAGCGCGAACGCGGGTTCCGCAGCACCGCCCAACACCACCACGACGCGCCCGAAAAGCGCCCACAGCGGATACCCGGGTGGGTGCGCGATCCCCAGCACGGTGGCGGCCAGCGCGAGTTCCCCCGAGTCCCCCACATGGACACCCGGCGCCACGCGCGGGAGGTAGGCCGCGAAGGCGGCCATGGACGCAAGAAGCGCAGCGACCGGGATCCGGCTCACGGAGAGTCTCCCACCTGTCCCTCCGGCGGGGTCGTCCGGCGCGCTGCTTCGTCTTCCGCCAGCGAACGGAAGTACCGTCGGATGAGTTCTTCGTAGCGCGGGGGAACACGCGAATCGAGCGCTTTCAGCAGATCCTCGCGAAGATCCCGTTCGCGCTCTTCAATCCCGCCCGGAAGAGGCGCGGGCGGCGGGGCTTCGCCGTCACCCCCCGTTTCCGACCGCCGCGCCCGCCCGAAGTCCCGTTCGCGGAGAGATCGTTGCGAGTCGAGAAGCCGGGTCGCCGCCCACTCCTGATCGCGCAGGAGTTCGTCTCCCAGCTCTCCGGCGCGAAGTCGCGCTTCGATTTCCGCGAGCTTCTCTTCCACATCGTCCAGCCTGCCGAGGGTCGCCTCGCTGTCTCCGCTCTCGTCGAGGAACTGACGCAACTCCTCCCGGATTCTCGCCTGCTCTTTCGCAAGCGAGTCCAGATGCGCGTTCAGACGATGGTCCATTCCCTGACCGTTCTGCTCCATGAGTTCCCGAAGCATCTGGCCGAGCGCTTCCTGATCCTCGCCCATCTGCTGCAGGCGCCGGAGCGCTTCGCCCATGCCCATGCCGGAAGAGCAGCTCGACATTTGCTCCGACGCTTCAAGCAACTGGATCACGACGCGGTTGAGCTTCTCGACAGCCGCCTCGCCGCGCAACTGAGACACCCGAACGGAGCCCCCCTCCAGCGCATCCGTCGCGGTCTCCATGAGCTCCAGCCCCTCGCGCAGGCTTTGCCCCACGCTGGAGTCCATGAGCGGCGTTCCCTTCGCCACTTCCTCCAGCTTGTCCTCCACTCGTTCCGCACCGCGAAGCAACAGGTGCTGCTCATCCGTGAAGGCCCGGGTCGCGGAGGCCGAGTTGTGCGGAATCCCCGCGAGAGCATCGGCCAGCGACTCCTCGTCGGACGAAAGCGTCAGAAGATCCCGAACCGCCCGGTTGATCCCCGCCTGGCTGATCTGGATCGCGCGCCCCGCCATGTCCGTCTGCATGGAGGACAACGCCTCGTGCATGTCGCGGAGCTTCGTCAACGCTTCCTCGCTCTTCTCCCGCGCACTCTCACTCTTGCCGGACTCCATCCGGTCCGCAGACTCCTGCATGGCTTCCGGGATCTCTCCGGCCTCCATCTTGTCCGCAAGTTCCTGCATCCCCGCCGCGTCCCGGGCGTCCCGCATCTCCGCGACCTGCTCCGCCAGTTCGCGGAGTTCGTCCTCCATGCGCTCGGCCTCCTGCGCCAGTCCCTCCTGTTCTTCGGCAAGGCGTCCCTCGTCCGGGGTGGTCGTCTCCTCGGGATCCTCCCGCGGTTCGCCGGAATCTCCCGGCCCGTCCTCCTCCGCGCCATCCTCCTGCAAGTCGCTCTGTGCGTCGTCGCCGCGCTCGTCTCCTTCAGCCTTTTCGCCGGGCTTGCGCGCTGTCTCCAGTTCGTCATGGATGCGCTCCTGCCGCGCCGCCAGTTCCTCCATCTCGCGGACTGCCGCCTTCATCCGTTCCTCCAGCCGGAACTGCTTCAGGTTCTCAATCACGCGATCCAGGTTCTTCAGCAGCTGCTCCTGCGCGCCCGCGAAGTCCTCTCCGGCATCCGGGTCTCTCCGCTCCGGCGACCGTTCCTCCGCCAGCTTCCGCAGCTTCTCCAGCGCGTCCTTCAAGTCGCGGTCGAGCACCTCGTCCAGGAGATCCCGAAGCGCCGCCATCTTCTCCATGGCTTCCAGCGTCATGAACTCCGACTCGGCGAGATTCCGCAGGTTCTCACCAATGTCGTCCCGGATTCGTTCCAGTTCCCGCGAAAGCTCCTCCTGCGCACCGAGCGCGCGCTCCATCCCCGCCCGATTCTCCCAGGAGGTGTCTCCCTTCTTCAGCATTTCGCGCGTGATCTCCTCCACGCGCTCCTCAACCTCCTCGATGCGCCCCGCCACTTCCTCCAGTTCTCCGATGGCGTCCTCCTCCGCGCGGTCAAACTGCGCGAAGACCTCCGCCATGGTCGGGAATCGCAGCGTGTGCGTCCGCGTCCGTGCCACGGACGGGCCGTCGAGTGTGTTGTTGTCCGAAACGCACAGGTGGTAGCTGACCACATCTCCCGGCAGGAGGTCGAGATTCGCCAGACTCCATTCGTGGGATCCGGCGATCTCCGAACTACCCGCCCGCGCCGGATGAATCTCCGCCTCCGACGGCTCGCCCGGCGTGCGGCTCGTCTCCCACACGAGAACCACCGGCCCGAGTCCGAAGTCGTCCACCGCGGAGAAGCGCAGAAGGGCGCGCATGGAGTCGTCCAGATCCACCCTCTCCCCCGGTTCCAGAAGGCGGATGAAGGGGGCCTCGTCCGGAAGAGGACGAATGCGGTACTCGAGCGGGTTCGGGTTCGTCAGGCCAAGACGGTCGGTGACCAGCAGTTGGTATGTGTCCCGCGAGGCCAGCAGAACCTCTGCGATGAGCTCTCCCTCCGCCCCCGGTTCCAGCACGATCTCGCCGCCTTCTCCGAGAACAAGTCGCGCGTCCGCCACTGGATTCGTGCAGCGAACGCGAAGAGTCGCGCGCGTACCGCGGATGGCCGTGAGATCCCCGGAACCGTCGCGGCGCGTTCGGTCAGGAAGACCGGTGTACTCGGGGAACCGGAAGAGAACTTCGTCGAGGGCGAGAACCGGACGCGACTGCGCGGTCACGCGGAAGGTCCCGGACTTCTCGCGGGCATGAACGAAGCGGTACTCGAAGGACTCCGCAACGGACGGGAACTCTGCTGTGAAGCGCGCTCGCGCACCGAGCGAGTCACCTCGAAGCGGCCGCTCCGTCCAGAGGGCTGTGGGGTCTTCCGCCGCGCGAGTCTGGAGGACCCCCACAAGAGCCCCTGCGCGGGTGCGGGGATGATCGACGACCGCGACGAGAGACACCGCATCCCCGCGGGGGACCGCCACATCTCCCGGAGCCACCGCAAAGACGGGAGGCGGCTTCGGCGCCAGGTCTCCCCACGCGAAGAGGAGGCGCTTCGCCCGATCCGCCGACGACACCGGACCCAGCGCGAACACCCCCGCGGCACACGCGGCCAGGGCCACCGCGCCCGCGACGGATGCGCGACGCAGATCCCGACGCCCGGGGAACCGCGCCGAGTCCACCGCATCCAGGCGATCCGCCGCCTCATTCACGCAGGCGTCGACGAGGTCCGTCGAGTATCCGGTCCGTGCATCATCCCGAACGCGAAGCACCTGAAGGGCAATGACGAGCCGCCCCCGCAGGGTGTCCGCCTCCTCCTCCGTCCGCCGCGCCGCCGCCTCCGCACTGCGGAGCGCGCTCCCCCACCGGCCGATCCACCGCATGACCGGCCATGCCCCCACGACGGCCATGCCCGCCAGGAGCGCCGCGCGCACGACAGCGGGCAGCGGCCAGAGCGCGTCCGCCGACAACACCAGCGCGGCCAGGGCCAGTACTCGCACGACGCCCCACGCCAGTGAGGCCGCCAACGCGCGCATCGCCTGTCCGGCACCCAGCCGTGTCACACCGGCGCGAAGCCGCTGTCCTCCCGCGGTCATGCGGATCTCCTCAGTGAGTCATTGCGTGAACGATCACATTGATCGCCATGCGCATGGCCTGCTCCCGCCGGTCCGGCGGGTCGCCGTGTACCTCCGCGTCTTCCAGCCCGTCCCCGATGTCGGTATTGAACGAGTAGAACACGACCAGCCGCCCTTCGTGGAACATCCCGTAACCGTGCGGAGGGCCTCCGTCGTGTTCATGAATCTTCGGCAAGCCGTGATCCATGTCATAGACGGCGTGATAGATCGGGTGGTCGAGCGGCAGTTCCACCAGCTCTGACTCGGGGAGAACCTTTCGAATCTCACGACGAAACGATGCGTCCATGCCGGAGTTGTCGTCCGCGAAGAGAAAGCCCCCATGCGTCAGATGCCAGCGGAGCCGGTCCACATCGCGGGGGGAGAAGCGGACATTCCCGTGTCCGGTCATGTGGAGAATGGGGTACTGGAAGAGATCGTCGTCCTCCGGGCGAACCTTCCCCTCCTCCACTTCCACCTCCATCCCGAGCCGGGAGGTCAGCTCACGCGCGAGATTCGGCAGGGAGGTCGGGTTCGCGTACCAGTCGCCGCCGCCGTCGTAATGGAGCCGGGCAAGGCGAACGGGAGACGCAGACTGCACGCAGAGCGGGACGAGGAGGACCGGAAGCACCGCGAAAAGGGACAGACGCAAGATCACGGAGGACTCCGGGCGTGGCCGAGCGACCAATGCGGATGGCGGGAAGACGCAGATCCACGATAAGGACTCCGGCAAATCCGGTCAACCCGGCCGCCTGAATCCGGGCCAAGCCTGCGTCCAGCGGTGCGGCCAGCGCAAGAGCTCCTTCTGCCCGGAGCCGGGAAGCCTCCCCCGAGGGGTTCGGGTGGGGGGGCATGCTCGTCGCGTGAGCTCCTTCTGCCCGGAGCCGGGAAGCCTCCCCCGAGGGGTTC
>JASLLL010000027.1 GCA_030747075.1 Gemmatimonadota bacterium | reverse complement strand
CAGAGCTCCATGGCGTGCTCATAGGACACGATGGCCTGATCCGAAAGCCCCTGCTTCATGTACGAGAAGGCCAGACTGGCGTGACTGTTGCAGTCCTTCGGGCGCAGGGCGACATAACGCCGATACGCTTTGACTGCGTCTTCGAACTCTTCCATTTCCGTCAGCGCAAAACCGAGACGCGCGTAGACATCCGGATCATCCGGCTTGAGGTCCACCGCCTTGCGATACTCCTCCACCGCCTTGCCCAAGAGTCCGCTGGATCGGTACTGATCTCCCAGAAAGAGACTCTGGCGAAACTCCTCGTCTCCATTCGAAACCGGCTCCGCCATGACCTCGACCTGAGTACTCTGGTCAGGCGGGGAACACCCTCCCACGATCAATAGAATCCCAAGCCAGGGCACCCAGGGGGAGAGCCCCCGACCAGTCCTGTTCATGTTTCATCTCCTCGGAGTCTTGGCATCTGCACGCTCGCGGACACGGCCGCGCGGATCTGCCCTCCATTTGAAGGCGGACCGGAACGGCGCGTCCCGGGGAAAAGTCCCGGGTACCTTGGAGGAGATCCCGAAGGTTGTCAAGACACGCCGCGCCTCTACTCCGTGGGGGCGTCCGCCTCCTGGAAGAGAGGACTGATCCGCTCCAGGTTCTCGCGCGCCAGGGCCCCTGCCGGGCTGTCTGGTGTCTTATCCAGCACGAACTCCCATTCTCGCTTCGCTTCCTTGAACATTCTTGCGTCGGCGAAGAGAACACCCAGGTTGAAGTGGGCGTCGGAGTGATCCGGATCCAGCTCCAGTGCCGCGGACAGAGCTTCCTTGGCCTCGAATGTGCGCTTGAAGTTGAAGTAGAGGAGCGAACCCAGATTGACGCGCGGCGTGGGATCCTTCGGATCCAGTTCGATGGCACGGCGGTATTGCGCCAGCGCGTCTTCAAACCGGCGGGCCTCTTCCAGGGCAAGCCCGTAATGCACGACTGCCTCCACGGACTCAGGCCAGCGTTCCAGCAGACTCTCGAAGGCGACCACCGCGGAGTCCGGGCGGTTTGCCCGCTGCCATGCGTCCGCAAGGCGGAACCACGCGTCGGAATCCAGCGAGTCCGCGGCAATGGCCGTGTGCGCCAGAGCGACGACCTCCATGGGGTCTCCCTTGACCTCTACGGTGGTCCCTTTGCCCGAAGATCCGGCGCAGGCCGCCAAAGTGACGAGAAGGACCGTTGCCGCAGGAACCGCGAAGCACCGGGGCGCAGATGAAGCGGACATGAATCGACCTCCGAAGATCAAGGCTCCCGCGAACGACCCTGTGGCCGGGCGGCCCGGGGAGCTACGCTCCGCCGGGGGGAATACAAAACCGGTCAACGCCGATCAGCGATAATGACTCTTCACCAGTCCCCAGGATCCAGGCGTCAGGGCAGTTCCCCCGCAAGCCGCGCAGTTTCCGTCCGGGGAAACATATCCGATCGTGCCGCACCCTCCGCCCAGCGCAGGAGAATCCGCACAGACGCCGAAATCGCTGCCCGGAGCGTCGCAGAACAGCGGGTCGATGTTCAGGTTGTCGTACGACCCGGTGAAGTCGATGCACTCGCCACCATACGGACCGAGCGGGTTGTCCCAGAAAATGTTGCAGGTGAAGGACTGTTCGTTGCTCAGACCGCACTGGATGGCGTTGGAGGACAGCGTTCCCGTGATGATGTTGTTGGAGAACTCGAAGTCCGACGACTCCGCCCAGAAGACCGCTCCGGCCCCGCCGAAGGGAACCTCACACTGGTAGAACGAGTTGTTGATGATCTCCACTGGATTGGCGGTGAACGGGGGTCCGCACGCGGTGATGGCAATGGCGCCTCCACCATCTTCCGCATAGTTCCCGACAAACACATTGTTGATCAGACGGATCTCGCTGAACTCCGCATAGACGCCGCCGCCCAGCCCGGACTGGCAGTTCAGAAAGATGCAGTTCTCGATCGTTCCCCCCGTGGCGTTGGCCGAGATTCCGCCTCCGCGACCCGTCGCGTTGCTGTCCCAATCGAGAGTGAACCCCTCTACCCGCGTGTCCTCATTCCCGTTCAGGAAGCGAACGGCAGGCACACCCGTTGCGAGCCCTCTGATGGCTGTGTTCTCCGGACCGTGCCGGGAGATCAGTACCACGCCGGACTCCAGGAGCAGCCCGCCGGAGTACTCTCCGGGCCAGACCAGAATGGTATCTCCCGCGGTCACGCTCCCGCCGTCGAGGGCATTCCAGATGCCCTCGTTCTCGCTTTCCCCCGGCGGCGTGTAGAAGTCGCAGAGCCCGTCGCAGTCCAGCGAATCCACGCCAATCGTCCAGGTAGTCGCCCCGCCGGGACCCGCAAAAAGGGCTACCAGACACAGGGACGCGAAAAGGAGAAGAACACTGTGCAACGACGGTCTCATGGATCCTCCGCCCCCACGGGTCCGGCGCATCCGAACCCCTTCCCGGGGAAATGGCCAGCGGACTATACCAAGCTCATTCGAGTGCGGCAATCGCTCCGTACTCACAAATCTCATCGATCGTCGAGGGGTAAGCGGCAGCAACTCAGACGCCCCGCCCGCCTTGCCCCGGCGCCGGGAAGCCCCTATTCTCCCGCATTCACACGGGGGGGGGTCGCTTGAGTACTGGTCCGATCGTCGCGACGACGCCTCCCGCCAACTCGACCTTGGGCCCCTGCCGAAGACGGCACCGTCTGCCTGCCTCCCCGGAGTGCCTCTTCGCTCGCCTTCCCGGATCTCGACGCTTCCGATTCGCGGCCGATTCCACATCCGAGACGGTGTTCGGGTGCTCTCCGTTGCGCGTCATTTCGTCAGAATCCGCGCCCCCCGGATCGATGGCCCCCGTGCCATCCCGCGAACTTCGGGACGCCCTCCCCTCCCCTTCGGCCGCCTTTGCGGCTCAAGGTTCATTCCCCGGCGGCGCAGTCGGGTTCATCACCTATGAACGCGGCACACTCCTTGAAGAGGTGCTGCCGCGTGAACCGCCCCCGTTGTGTCCGCAGGTCTGGTTCGGGATCTACGACACCTTCGCGCGGGCGAATCCGGAGTTGGACGAACTGGAGATCGTGTCGTGGGGGCTTCGCGAAGACGGATCCTTCGACCCCGCCGCCGCGACCGCTCGCGCCACGCGTCTGGAGGACGCGCTCCTGTCGCCGGACGCGGCCCTCCACGCAGCCGCCGGAGGATTCGCTGACGGCCCGGCCACCTGCACGCTGGACCGCACGGGGCATGAGGCTCGTGTGCGGGAGATTCTTCGGTCCATCCGGCGCGGCGACATCTATCAGGCGAACCTCACCGCACTCTTCGGCGTGCCGGTCTCAGGGGATCCTGCCGCCCTTTTTGAACGCCTCCTTCGCGACAATCCTGCGCCCTGTTCGGCGTTCGTGGAAGCCGACGGCGCGACGGTGGTTTCCTCGTCGCCGGAGACTCTGCTGGAGTGCCGGGGCCGAACGGCCACCACCCGACCCATCAAGGGCACGCGGCCACGAGATCCGGACCCGCTCCGCGACCGCGTGCTCGCCCGGGAACTGACGGCTTCGCGCAAGGACCGCGCTGAACTCGTGATGATCACCGACCTCGCAAGGAACGACCTGGGGCGCGTCTGCGAGTTCGGATCCGTCCAGACGAGTTCGCTGGCCGCCCTTGAATCCTTCCCCCATGTGCATCATCTTGTCTCCACGGTCACGGGGCGCATGAAGCCCGGACTGGATGCATTGAATGCGCTGGAGGCGGTTTTTCCGTGCGGTTCCATCACCGGGGCTCCCAAAAGGCGGGCCATGGAAATCCTCCGAGTACTGGAACCCGCGGCCCGGGGAGTGTATACCGGTACGGTCGGGTGGCTCGGATTCGACCGTTCGGCGAGGTTCAGCGTGGCCATCCGCACCGGCGTGGTTCGCAACGGGATTCTCCATCATGGCGCCGGAGGGGGAATCGTGATCGACTCGTCCCCTGAAGCGGAATGGGATGAGCTGATCCTCAAGACGAAAGCATTCCGGCTGGCGCTGGAGCCCGAGACGACCGACCACTTCGCGGAGAGAACGACATGACGGTGATCGAACCCTATGTCCACTGGAACGGCCGGGTGACTCCGACCGAAGAGGCCCGCGTGTCCGTCCTCGATACGGGATACCTGTACGGGGACGGCATCTACGAAACGATGCGTGCCTACGGCGGGTCGGCGTTCGCACTGGACCGGCACCTCGCCCGGCTGCGGAGGAGCGGGGACGCCATCGGACTCCGCACTCTGAACGAAGGGGATCTCCGCGTCCGCGTCACTGAGGTCATGGAAGCCAACGGCCTCGCGGATGCCGTGCTGCGAATCACATTGACCCGGGGCCAGCTGGAGAAGCGCCTGGACCTCTCGACATGCGGTGAACCCTCGGTCCTCATCACGGCCTACCCCATCGACTCCGCGGCGGACACGGCGCGACGACAGGGGATCCGGGTTGTTCACTCGCGGTTCCTGCGTCTCACGGAGTTCTCGCTGGCAGGAATCAAGACCACGAACTACCAGGTGTCTCTGTTCGCACGAAACGAGGCCCGTGAGGCCGGTGCCGACGAAGTGCTCCTGGCGAACGAGACCGGAGACATCGTCGAGGGCGCCGCCAGCAATGTGTTCCTGGTGACCGAGGGTGAGTTGCTGACCCCCCCGCTCGGCACCGGGATTCTCGGAGGCATTACGCGTGAGACCGTGTTGGAGATCGCCGAACGCGAGGGAATCCCCACGCGGGAGAAGACTCTCCCGAAGGACCTCCTGGCGCGCGCGGACGAGCTCTTCCTGACCGGGACCACCGTTCAGGTGGCTCCCGTGGTATGCGTCGGAGATTCTCCCGTTGCGGATGGTCGGCCCGGGTCGATCACGCGTTCGCTCCACGATCTCTACATGGACGCCGTCCATGCGGATACAGGAGCCGCGTCTGCTGCAAGAAGCGCGTCCTCATAGACGATCGCGCGCACCCGAGGTCCGGTCCCTGCCGTAGATTGCGTCCCCGACGCGCTGCATCCATGCCAGCTCGCCTTCGTCCATCGCACCCAGCTCCACCGCACGCAACGCCTGCCGCATCTCTTCGCGGGTCCCCGGTCCGGCCAGCACCGTGTCCACCTGCGGATGGGAGAGCGCAAAGCGGTAGCAGTCCGTCCCCGTGGGAGTCCTCTCCCCGTCGGGGGTTCGGCGAGGATCACAAAGGTGCCCCCAACGCGTCGTCGTGTAGGTCACCAGCCCCGGTCGACGGTGTCGCTCCACCGGCTGGAATGCGGGGAACACATCCCGCTCCGCTCCCCGGTGTACCGCGTTGTAGCGCAAGTGGCAGATGTCGAAGCGCCGATCCTCCGCAAGCGCGGGAATGGCGGCCCGCCGATGGCTGGAGATCGCGACCTTGCGCACAAGACCCTTCTCGCGAAGGTCGGCCGCCGCATCCATCACACGCGGGGAGGGCGGTCCATTGTGCCAGCCCAGGAGGAGGACATCGGCGCCGTCGAGCTTCAACTTCCGCAGGGCGCCCCGGACCGATTGCCGAAGAAGCGCCGGGATCCTCGCATAGCTCTGCACCACCACGACCAGATCATCCCGGTGGTTCGGGGCCAGGTGCCGAATGGCGCTCCCCATGGGATCCCGCCGGAGACTCCCCCAGTAGAAGTAGTTGACGCCGCGCTCGAACGCCTCTTCGTAGGCCGAGGCGGGAGCCGCATACGATGAACCCAGCCCCAGTCGCGAGACGGACAGCCCCGATCGACCGAGAATGACTCGCTGCAGGTTGGAACTCATCGGGCCTCCGGAGGTGAATCGACGCGATCAGGCTTCAGCGCACCGGCATCGAGGCATTCCCGGACGGCGCGCCCGGCGCGATCTTGAGCCTCCCTGCCATCCACGCGCAACCCGGAAGTCTCCGTCTGCCGGGTTGCGTCCTGCCCCCGGTTGCCCCCCGACGCGACCATCCGGTATACTCAAGCGTGTGGTTTCCCTCGCGAACTCTGGAGCCTGTGTCAGTGAGCCATCCTGTGATCCGCCGAACCGCATCGTGGGCCTCACTCGCCCTTGTCCTCATCGGACCCACGACATCCGCCGCCGATTGTCCGCCCATCCCCATGTCGGAGACGCCTCCCGCATTTGTCAGAGAGTGGGGTTCCTTCGGAACCGGCCCGGACGGGTCGAAGGTGAGGTTGGCCGGAGTGTCGATGCAGGGCGACATGTCCGAGAGGTGGAAGTCCCCTCCGGAAGGATCCACAAACCGCGGGTTCGCGTTGATGTTGTTGCTGCCGGTCGCGCCCGGGGGAAGGGACAGATCGCTGTAGTGGATCTCGGCGTTGCCGAGGAAGTCCAGATGGATGTTGTCGCTGTACATCCCGGGATTCCCCTTCACGATGCAGTTCACAAACGCGGCATCGGCGAAAACCAGATTCACGGCCCCGCCGTCGCCCGTCACGGCGCTGTTGCCCGACAGCGTGCAGTGGACAAGAGAGAGGCTGTTCCCGTAGCCCATCGTGTTGAGAGCCCCTCCGCTGGAATACATCGTGTAGTTGTTCGCGAAGAGGCAGCGGATCATCTTCGTGCCCTCGACCGAGTAACAGGAGATTGCGCCGCCTCCGTAGCCGCAGTCATTCTCGATGAACTCGCAGCCGGTGATCTCCGTGTTCATGTCGCCCGTGAACTTGATCGCGCCTCCTTCGCCGTAGGCGTGATTCCGAACGAATCGACATTCGAGGAACTCCGTCAGCGCACCGGTGGAACTGCCGGTATAGATGGCGTAGACGGCACCGCCCATCCCATTGCTGGCTCCGGTGGCGTCGTTATCCGCGAAGAGGCAGTGATCCACAATCGCGTTCGACGAGAGGAGCGCGAGGCCGCCGCCGTGAATGTCCGGATAGCTACCCGCGGTCAAACCGTGTTCGATGCGACAATAGGAGAGCGCGACGACATCGTCAGAGTCCACGCGGATCCCGCCCCACCCCACCGCGGGAGTATCGGTCGTGAAGAGAATGCTGTCGCCTTTGGCACCCAGCGCTTGCAGGTCTCCATTCACCGTGAAGGAATAGTGCCCCTGAAAGTTCACTTCCACTCCCGGGGCTATGGTGAGTGTGAGTCCGGCAGGAACGACCACCTCTCCGACAACGAGATAGGGAGAACCCGAGGCGTTCCATACCCCGGACTGGTTGCCGCTGACTACAGTTTGCGCAAGCGCGGGAAACGAAAACGCAAGGGCAAGAGAGGCGGCGCAAACTCCCTTCATGAGAACCTCCGGCGGGTGACTGCGGACGATCGTGAGCAGTCCAGAATATCACGGCTGGACAGGCCCATTCAACGCAAGGCGGGTCTGACCGCCGGTCTGAGAGGGCTTGAGCGCCGCTCACCGGAGAGAACGCTCCGGAAGCGAGCCACGACAACCCACTCCCCCCGCAACCCGACAAACTGGTACGATGCGCGTCCCCCCTCACTCATTCCCCTGGGAGGAGCTGTATGCCGATTCGATGCACTGTCCTGGCCCTCGCGGTTCTTCTGACAGCGTGCCCGTCCCTCGCCGGCCAATGGGAAATGGTGCATGTCTTCCCGCAGTGGCTGGTGCTTCTGGACATCGCGTGCGCAAGCCCGAACGATGTGTGGGTGGCCGGAGTGAACGAGATGACCAACACCAACCAGATCTATCACTCCACCGATGGCGGGGAGACCTGGACCATGCAGTACTCCGGCATGGACCTGAGCGTCTTCATGGTCGGAATGGATGCGGCGGACAAGTCGACGGCTTTCATTGCGGGGACTTATGTCTTCGCCTTCTCCGCTGACGGCTGCGGTGCCATGACCTCCACAGGCGGAAGCAGCTGGAACCCCGTGGACCCGGCCGACCCCTTTGTGGCCAGTTTCCGATCCGTCAATGCCCGGAGTTCTCAAGAGGCTCATCTTGTGGGCAGCTGGGGGTTCGGAGACACGAAAGGGCTGTACTCCACATTCAACGGCGGTGCCAGCTGGACTCATTACTCCACCGTTCCCGCTACGCACGCCCTCTTGTTTGCCGACTTCTCCGGCTCGCAGAACATCTGGGCGACCGGAGGCGCGTGGCCGGAGAAGGGCGGTCGCTCCGATCACTACTCCGAGGCCTTCGAGCCTCATGTGCGGCGACTCTTCAGCGAGACAGCAGCCGATCCGATGTCGGAACGAGAGACACTTCCCGGTCAGTATGAGTCGTCCATCTGGTACTCGAGCAACGGCGGCGGCAGCTGGACTCAGCAACTGTCGAATGTCGGCATCGGGTACATGGGCGGCATCGACATGGTCGACGCCGCCTTCGGGATCGCGGTAGGCGCGGGGGACTTCACCGCCCAGATCTACCGGACCACCAACGGCGGGGCCACCTGGCCGCGTATCAGTTTCCCGTCGGAGAACGACCACATTCTCGCCGACATTGAAATGGTCAGCGCGGCGGAAGGCTGGGCCGTGGGTTATAGCCCTGACGGGCCGGGAGGCCAGCCCGGCACCGCGATCGTGGGTACCACCGACGGCGGATTGTCCTGGGCACGAGAGCCCATCAACGAAGCCACGGCTCTGCTGGGTGTCTCCATGTACGACGAGCATCGTGGATTCACCTGCGGGGGCAACAACCTGAAGATCTCCCGGGTGCTCCGGTACGACGACGGGTACTACACGGGGACCGCAGTAGAAACTGCGGAGGCCGAGGGTCGCCTCATGCTCTCGCAGAACCAGCCCAATCCGTTCAATCCCCGGACCACCCTTGCGTTCCGCCTTCCCCGCGAGCAGCGGGCTCGACTGGCCGTCTACGATGTGCAGGGCCAGCGCGTTGCGCTTCTTGCCGACCGCGTGTTCTCGCCGGGTGAGCAGAGTCTGGTCTGGGACGGCACCGATGATCGCGGCGTGCCCGCCCCGGCCGGTGTGTACTTCGCGCGACTGGTCGCGGGAGAAGTGTCGGAGTCCAGAAAGCTGGTGCTCGTCCGTTAGCGCCGGAATACTGCTGCGGGTTCGGGAGCGCTCTCCTGATCCCGCAGCGGGAGGAATGTCACTCGTATCCGTATGCCGTGAGGATTTCTCGGAAGGACTCGGTGACAAGTTTCTGCTGGTCTTCGCTGAACTGCTTCTTCCATCTTCCAACATGGGCTTTCGCCGCCGAAAACCCGGTGTTCGCAATGGTCTCGGGGGAAATCTCCAGGCCCAGAAACTTCTCCAGGGAACGAACGACCGAGTCGCGGTCCGCCGCCAGATCCTCCAGCCGCACCTGAAGAACCTGCTCCGACGGTAGTCTCGACCGTTGCTCCAGCCAGCGTCGGTGCACGGAGCTCTGGAACTCCACCGCCTCCGAGAGACCGCGCGGACTCCAGTCTCTCGTCTGGAACGACCCGAAGGAGTCCCGTGGATCGCGGCAGGCGACAATCAGCCGGGTGGATCCTGTCATCTCCATGCACCGCCCGGGTGCCTGGGTCACGAACGGCTCGTTGATCAGGATCCTGTTCGCACCCTTCTCTCCGGCGACTCCTTCATACAGTGTCTGGATGAACTCCCGCGTGACCCGATGGAAGCCTTCACGGTCGACCTCCTGCGCAAAGAAGATCTCCCGGCTGTTGAAAGAGTAGCGGCGGTGCCCGGTCAATCTCAGAAGGACTTTGTTCAGAAGCGTCGCCCGGCCAGCCCAGATTCCCTGGTATGAGAAGGACACCAACCGCTCCAGCAGCGCGTCCACCGCCTCCGCGTAATGAGGCCCGAACCGCCCGGAGTAGTTCGATCGGGTGTAGGCGCTCCCCCATGTCCGCCCCATGGTCTTCGCAAGCCGCCGGAATCGATCGATGGCGAAGTCCGCCTGCCAGGGAGTCCAGTTGTCGATCAGCGCGGACTCCAGACTGAGGAGTCCGTCCGGATCGGTCAGCAGGCGCAGCTCATAGGGAGTGGCATAGATGTCCGGGTGCGGAGAGAGCAGGCGGAGCACGCCCCCGGTCCCGCTCCGTCCAAACCCGCCAAGCAAGACAACATCCCGTGCCGCATGGCTCATGCTCCACCCTCCCTGCCGGATCGTTCCGGTCAGGATATCGCGTGCTTTCCGGATGAGCAACGCAGACTAGGTCGCCAGAAACTCCCGGACGACACCGCTCACCATGGGGTATCGGAATGTGCCCCCCCCGCGAAGCACCTCGCTGACGAGAGATCCGGTGATCGGGTGGTGATGCTCCGACGAGTGGGTGCAGGAGTCCGTGACCGACCCGCACTCGTCACAGTAGTACACGCGCGAGGCCGTCACGATTCGCACTTCCATCTTCTTCTGAAGCTCGTCCATGCGGGAGGAGCTCTCAGTACCGCCCGATGCCGCGGCAAACTCTCCATGCTCCGGCCCGGCCACAAAGTGCGTGCAGCCGTGGTTCTGATGGCAGAGCGCGTCGAATACGACCTCCCGCACCCCGGCGTATCTGGTGTGCGTCGGGAACGACCCGATGACCACCTCCAGGTTCTCGTACTCCCGGGAGGTGGTCAGTTCGTTGTAGCATCGTGTAGTCTCCGCGATGCCGAACTCGCCATCCCGAACCGGTCCGGAAACCGGACTGACGAAGAGACCATCGGCGAAGGTCCGCGCGAATGCCCTCTTCTGGATGAACTCGTGCGCGAGATTGGGCAATGTCCTCGTGTGGAACCCGACGACCTGTGACCAGCCCTTCATCTCAAAGAGCGAACGCGATTGAAGCGGTGTCACCTCGTAGCGTGCGGCATCAACGCGCACATCATCGACAATCTCGATGTCTCCCGCGAGAACGAAGCCCCCGCCTTCCATCACGGTCTCTACCCCGGGGTGGTCGGGGTTTCGTGAGCCGAAGAGCCGCTCACAGACCTCACCCGGGGAGATCTCGTACTTCTCCCCCACCGTCAGCGTGCCGACCACGGAGTCCTGCCACTTGAGTGCCACTCGCTCCCCCTGCTCCACCGCAGAGTGAACTTCCCCCGGAACCTGAAGCAGAATGGGAACGGGCCACAGCGCCCCGCTCAGGAGCACTTCCCTGCTGAGTACGCTCTCGACCTCCGCCTTGGTCATGAACCCCCGCACCGGGCTGAACACACCGTTCGCGAGCTGCAGGAAGTCCAGATACTGCGTGTGCCGAAGCGGAAGATCGGTCGAGGTCATCGGCAATGCCTTCCGATCCAGCCGAGGCGCCAGACAGAGACTTCCCCCATGAGGCGGGATCAGGCGCGAACCGGCGTCTTCCAGCCTGGGTCCCTCCCCGCGAGTGAACTTCTCGTATTCTTCGATCACACTCTTCAAGATCCCGACGGCAGCCAGCGGATTTCCGCCGATGGCCGTTTCCGCGGCAAGAACCAGCCCGTCCGCTCCATCCAGCAGCGTGTTGGCGATGTCGTTGACCTCCGCACGCGTAGGCAGACTGCTGGTGATCATGGACTCCAGCAGGTTCGTTGCCACATAGAGTTCCTTCTTGCCCTCTTTGGTGGCGTGCGTAATCCGCTTCTGCCAGAACGGGATTCGGGAGATGGCCTGCTCCCGGGAGAGATCCCCTCGATCGATCAGGATCGCGTCCGACTCGCGGATGATGTCGTCGAGAGTCATGAGGCCCCGGTTCGACTCCACTTTCGAGATCAGGAACGCATCGTCACCCACTTCGGCCCGCATGGATCGCACATCCTCCGCGGATTGCGCGAATGAAAGGGCGAAGTGTTTCACTCCGAACTCCCGCCCGATCTGAATGGAGGCGCGATCCTTCTCCGTCATGGCGGGAAGCGCGAGAGGAGTCTGGATGTCCACCGCCTTGTTGGAGCCAACCGTCCCCCCGATCACGACTCGGCAGAGGAGTTCGTCGTTCTCCAGCTTGTCGATGACCTGCACGGAAGTGGAACCCAGCCGAAGGTAGATCATCTCTCCGATTTCGATATCCCGAAGCACCTCCGGGTGATTCAAGGTAATCCCCATCTCCGCCGAGAGCCGGGCCAGCGCGGTATCAGGGTTTGCCGACAGCCCCCCCGCGCCTCCCACGACCACGAGCGAGCCAGCCGGGAGGTTGCGCCTCCCGCCCTTGAGGTAGCCGGTGCGCAATTGCGCGCCCTCGGTGTCGATGCAGATGGGAACCCGGGAGCACGACTGGATCTCGGAGATCACGCCGGGCAGTTCCTCCAGCCGGGTGTGCGACAGGTTGATTCGGAAGAGCCAGACTCCGTCCTGTTCCATCTTCACCAGACACCGCCGGTTCAGCGTAGCCGGGCCGATGGTACAGAGGATCTTCGGTGGGACTGTCCGTTCCATGTCATTCATCTCCCGGCCCTTGGAACACCGCTACGGGGACGCCCTTCGCTGGAAGGCCCATCCGCTTACGCCATCGGAAGAACCGCCCTCGCTCTTCAGCAGGTTCCGCGATGCACTCTCCCGCTGACGAGAGGTTTCATAGCTCAACTCACGGGAGTCGTACAGTTCGAAAGCCCGGGGATGGCGAGCCGGGGCCAACGGAGACTGTCGGCCGTTGCGGAGTACGGGTCCGCGGCCCACATGGACAGACCCGGCGATGAATCAGCGCACCCGCGTCACCCAGTGCGCGCCCAGCGTGGATCCTCCGGAATCAAGACGCAGCAGATAGCGCCCCGCCGCAACTTCAAAACCCGCGTCCCCACGCCCGTCCCACTCGAAGGTGGCCGGCGCGGACGCAAGATCTCCGGACCAGAGAGTGCGAACCCTCCGGCCGCAAATGTCGTGGATCGAGAGTTCGGCCCAGCCTGCGGCCCCCCGGGCCAGATCGTGGGAGATCGTCGTGCTCCCGGAGGCAGGGTTCGGATACGACTTCAGAAATACGCGATATCCGGACGAACTGCGCCCCCCCCCGCTCGCAATCTCCGCCACGCCCGTCGCGCTGCATTCCGGGAGGTGGACGGCTTCAGCAACACCCAGCTCACGGTGACAACCCGGATCGACCGGGCCCTCCCCCCAGTAGTACATGCGGAGCCTGTCCTCCCCGACAGGGCCCTTCTCCCATGTGTAGCTGGTGACCATGTACTGCACCGTATCCCATGCGAGCGTGCCAGCCGGTGGATGATCCAGAACCGGACTCCCGGTCTTACACCAGGTCAGTCCCAGATCGGTGGACTGCGCATGACCGATCTTGACGCAGCCCCGGTTCGAAAGCCCCCCATTGTCGCTGTTAATGAGCCATCCGGTTCCGGCGTAGAACAGGTGCAATGTCCTGCCGTCCGGATCGGCGACCAACTGGCCAAGGCCCACTCCTCCGCGGTCGAACTGATCGCACTCTCCGGCAATCAGGATGGGATTGGGATTGGGATCGAGATCCTCCCAGACATATCCATCGTCGGAGACCTTCAGGTTGAGTGTGGCCAGCATGAAGGGGGGGCCGCCGTGGCTGCAGACCTCGTTATAGACCATGTAGTACTTCCCTCTGAAGTGAACAACCGAGGGCGTGCGAACATTCGTGTTGGCGGGATCGTCGCTGGTCAGAACCGGCGCGCCGGAATCCACGAAGCTCAGACCGCCGTCCTGGGAGTCCGCGCGGCCGATTCCATTCCCCTCCCCCTGAAAGTAGAGGTACATCTCCCCGGGTTGCTCCCCGTAGTGGACATCCGGGCACTTGATGGACGCATACCAGCTTCCTGTCGACGGAAACGCCAGCCCCCCAAGCGTCCAGGTCAGCCCGTCCGTGGAAGTGGAGGCATAGAGGCCGCTGTCCGTCACCCAGGAGTGGCAGCTATCCGGCTTCAGGGGATGGAGGTGGTAGTAGGTGGAATCACTTCCCTTGTCGATCGTGAAGCAGTACGACCCCTTGCACGGCGGCGTATAGATCGGAGACGCCGCAAGGCTGTCCAAGCGAACGAAAGCCGTGTTGGTCTCGAAAGTGCCGCACGCGGTGTCGGGAACGCAAGGCGGTTCCGGGCAGTCCAGCTGGAGGCGCGGCACGCCCCACGCATCCGGAGGCATCGCAAGATCCTGCCTGGACAAGCTGTCACAAGCCAGAGCGGGCGGAGCCAGAGCGGCCGCCAGAACCCCTGCGGCCAACCCTCTGCGGACGATGACGAGAATGGACATCACGAACCTCCCTTTGTTTGAACCTCCGAATCAATCAAAGGGGACTTCGAACTCCAAGTTTACCCCACCACCCCCCCCTATCGCAAGGAACCCGGTCCCTGATGTCTTGCGGAGGCGGCTCTTCCCCGGGCGAGTGGGGCTTCCCGATCCGTGGAAGACCTACTACGAGGGGAAACTGCGGACGCCTTCGGTACCGAATGCGCCTCCGCACGCCTTGAAGTACGCGTTCTAGGGTGGGGACGGGCGGGTTGGAGGGGTGAATCGGAAGTGCCGGCTCCCGGCCGCCCCAACGAGGGGCGACCCGAAGCCGGGAGCTAGCTCACCGAAAGGGCAACGGGGAAACCCGCTCGGGAAAAACAACAATCTCCGCTACACAACTTTCTCGTACCACAGCCAGGTCGGCATCGGCTCAAACCCGAGGCGCCGGTTGATCCCGATCATGCCGCGATTGTTCTCCTCGTTCTCGGTTCGCGCCCAAGGGTATCCCCTGGCCTTTGCCCAGGCCAGAGACCTCGCCTTGACCGCGGAAGCGATCCCACGCCCGCGGTACTCCCGGCGAACGGCCGTGAGGCCGGTGTTGATACCATCATTCCCCTCCCGATCCCACAGATTGGTGACTCCCACGGGCGAGTCTCCGTCCAGCGCAACCACCCATGCGTCGGGGTCGAAGTTCGGATGTCCGAAGACCATCCCGGCAAAGGAGTCGAAACTCACCGGGGTGAACTCATCATTGCTGGGAATGTCCGGAGAGACCGCCTGCTCCATCTCCCACATCCGCACCCGGGCGTCCGGGCACTCCGCTTCGTACTCGCGCAGCGTCTGCAGACGAAGGCCGGACTCTTCCAGCTTCGAAATGGCATCTTCATGCGACTCGGGATCGAAGCGCGAAAGATCCAGACTGTACTGCAGTTCCCGAAGACCGATCACGAACCCGCGCCTCTCCAGGAAGTGCATGGACTCCGGCATGTCGTCCTTCCCGACGGCACCGAGCTTCAGAGGGTCGAACGCCCGGAGTTCCTCCACGAGACGCTCGTAGCAGGCCGACCCGATTCCGCGCCGCTGCCACTGGGGCGCAACGCGGATGGCCAGACTGAACTTGCGTGGGTGATGGCACTCCATGAACTGACTGTACTCGCACCAGCCCACCGGGCTGCCCGCTTCCTCCCATACCCAGCGCCGGAATCGGATTCGTTCGTCCTTCGCGAGATCTGTGTGGCGCATGCGTTCCACGGAGCTGCCATGCCCCGGGTAGAGGAGGTTCTCGATCCGGACGCAATCGTCATAGTCCCTGGTCTCGAAGTCCCGCAACATGGTCCCCTCCCCGGACAACGAGCGTACGCCGGTCAGGCGCGACGATAGGCCGTTCGTCCGGTGCGTTCCAGAGATATCCCATCGCCGGGGCGGGTCGCCCCCGTGCCCACCTCCGGGAGGACGCGATACCGTACCGCCTCCGCAAGGTGCGGGAGCGCCACTTCCTCTGCGTCCGCAAGATCCGCAATGGTGCGCGCCACACGCATGACCCGATGAACCCCCCGCGCCGAAAGCCCGCGCCTGCGGAGGGCCGTGGCGAGGAGCGCCTTCCCTCCGGCGGGCAACGCGCACGCGCGCTCGAGGTCCCGCCCGGAGAGTTCCGCGTTGACGACCCCCCGCCCTCCCGCGCCGCGTTCCCCCGCATACTGCGCCCGGCGCGCCGCCTCGACGCGCTCGCGCACGGATTCGGATGATTCGCCCGGTTCCCCGCCTGTGAGCCGTTCCAGCCCGACGGCAGGCACGCGCACATGCAGGTCCACGCGATCCAGGAGCGGGCCGGAGAGGCGTGCGCGATACCGGCGGATCTCAGTCGAAGTGCATCGGCACGCCCCGGGGCCTTCCCCGGCCTTGCCGCACGGGCAGGGATTCATCGCAGCGACGAGCTGAAAGCGAGCGGGGAACACCGCGCTTCTGCCCGCACGCACCACGGAAACCCGCCCGTCCTCCGCAGGCTGGCGAAGCGCCTCCAGAGCGGATCGGCGAAACTCGGGCAACTCGTCAAGGAAGAGGACGCCGCGGTGCGCGAGGCTGACCTCGCCGGGGCGCGGCGGGTTCCCCCCCCCGACAAGGCCCACATCGCTGACCGTGTGATGCGGCGCGCGAAAGGGCGGTTCGTGAAGCGGCGCTCCGCCGGCGCTCAGCACCCCGGCGATCGAGTGGATCATCGTCGCCTCCAGCGAATCCTCTCCGGCAAGGGGCGGGAGGACCGTCGAAAGCCGCCGGGCCAGCATGGTCTTCCCGGCGCCGGGCGGACCCACCATGAAGAGGTTGTGCCCCCCGGCCGCCGCAATCTCCAGTGCCCTGCGTGCCTCGTCCTGCCCGCGGACATCCGCGAGATCCACGCCACCCGGCCGCCGAGCACGCCCCTCCGATGCCTGCCCTCGCTCGTGGAACCCGGGGTCAGCGGCGCGCTCGGCCGCTTCCCGAAGGCTCCCCGCAGCCCCGACCTCCAGGCCCTCCACCGAGAGCGCCTCCCGGCGATTCCCGACCGACACGACGATCCCCGCGGCCCCCATCCGGCGAGCCGCCACGGCCGCCACCAGGACCCCACGCACCGGGCGCAGCGACCCGTCGAGCGAGAGTTCGCCAAGGAACAACCTGCGCTCCAGGCCTTCGCCGGGAATCTGCCCGGACGCCGCGAGCAGCGCCAGCGCAATGGGAAGGTCGAAGCCGGAGCCCTCCTTCGGGAGACCGGCCGGAGCGAGATTCAGCGTGATGCGTGCCGGAGGCATCTCGTAGCCGGAGTTGCGAACGGCCGCATGCACGCGGTCCCGAGACTCCCGGACGGACGCATCCGGCAGCCCCACGATCTGCGTATGGGGGATCCCCGGAGACACATCGGCCTCGACATGAACAGCATGAGCCTCAACGCCCTGAAGGGCGGAAGTCAGTATGCGGAAGAGCACAGCCACCTCCCCGATCGATGAAAACCTGTCGAATCGGGGAGTGAAAGGGAGCACACAACCGCAGGAAGAACCCGCGGATCAGTCGGAAGCACCCTCGGGGGGCGGAGGCAACTGCGTCGTCAGGAAACGGGTCGCCTCCACGGCTACCACGGAACCCGGCTCAGCAAGCTCCAGCACCCGACGATACCACCTTGCGGCATCGTCTATCTTGTTCATGAGGCCGCAGGCCACGGCCAGGCTGTACACGCCGTCGAGGTACTCCTGATCGATCTCGACGGCAATGCGGAACTGCTCTCCGGCCCGGGATACGGCATCCGGCGCCCCCGACCGAATCCATGCATTGCCCAGAAGAACGCGCCCCTCCTTGAATGCCGGATCCAGTTCCAGAAGGCGCTCGTAATACCCGATGGCGCCGGGGTAGTCCCCCTTCCCGTCCAGGAGCTGCCCCGCGGAAAGGATGGCCGGAATGAACTGCGGATCCAGTTCCGCGCACTTCTGAAACTCGGTCAGCGCCTCTTCCTTGCGACCCGCACCGTCGTGGATCTTCCCGAGGTTGTACCTGGCCAGCTCGAAGTCCGGCTCCAGTTCCACGGCACGCCGGAACGCCGCTTCCGCCTTGGCTCGATGAAGAAGGGCGACATGGGAGTTGCCCAGATTGAAGTGGGCTTCCGGGAAGTCCGGCCTTACCTCCAGCGCGCGCAGGTACTGCTGGATCGATCCTTCCGCATCTCCCGCTTTATAAAGCCCGAGCCCCAGAACATTCATGGCTCCCGCATGGTCGGGGTCGTCCACAAGAATGGCGTTTGCCATGGCGATTCCCTCGTCCACGCTTCCACTGACCACCAGGTCATAGGCCTCCTGAACGCGTGGGTCCACGCCCTGATCCCCGCACCCGGACGCCAGAAGAAGAAGCGCCAGCCCCATTGCGATCACTCTCATGTCTGTTCTCCTTCGGATTCGTCTTCGGTTTCCGCGTGTCGGCGCGAACGAATATGGTCGGCAATGAGCACCACGGCCACCCCCAGAATGAGGACCGCGTTCATTGCGAGGATTCCGAGGAGCAGAACAAGAACGATTTTCACGGCAGTTCCTCCTCAGATACCGGGGCGTGCGGGAGCGTCAAAAGCCCCCGGAATATGCTCGACGGCAAGGTCGGGGCCCGTGCCCGCCACCGTCACGACATCAAATCGACACCCCCCTGCGGGGACGCCGTTCCGCGCAAGCCAGACCGAGGCCGCGCTGGCAATCCTCCCTTGCTTTGCGAGAGTCACGGCTTCTGCCGCACGCCCCGCCGATTTCCGCCGGGCCTTGACCTCCACGAACACCAGCGTGTGTCCGTCCTCCAGAACCAGATCGATCTCGCCCCCGCCCTGGCGGACATTTCGCGCCAACAGGCGCATCCCCGCGCAGGTTAGAAACCGTAGCGCCTGATCTTCCGCCCATCGTCCGCGTGCAGGAGAAGTTCTCACCGATGCGCTCCCTCGGGGATCCGCTCCCGAACGCCGGAAAAGGTTCGCCGATGATGAACACACGGACCGACTCTCTCCAGCGCCTCGCGATGCACGACAGCAGGATACCCCTTGTGTCGCTCAAAGCCATACTCCGGAAACCGCTTCGCCAGCCGGATCATGTGCCGGTCACGCACGACCTTTGCCACGATGGACGCCGCCATGATGGACGCGCACCGCGAGTCCCCCTTCACGAGCGCGGTATGGCGACAGGGGAGCCCGGGAACCGGAAGGCCATCGACCAGAAGATGCGACGGTGCGTGCGGGAGCCGCTCCACGGCCCGGCGCATGGCGAAGTGCGTGGCTCGGAGGATATTGATCCGGTCGATGAGCCCGTGCCCCGCCCAGCCGATGCCGATGCCCACGGCCCGACTGCGAATCTCGGCGAAGAGCCGCTCCCGGGCGCGCGGTGTGAGCTTCTTCGAATCTCCGAGGCCGTCGATGGGGTCGGACGGGTCCAGCACGACGGCCGCCGCCACGACGGGACCGGCCAGCGGACCGCGCCCTGCCTCATCGATCCCGGCGACATCTCCCCCCACTACCCGGGCGATGCGCCGCTCCCGGCGATACGCGGTCTCCACTCCCCGGCGCGAAACAGCCATCTCAGGTGTTTCGACGCTCGCGGATCCGTGCAGCCTTGCCGGACCTTCCCCGGAGGTAGAACAGCTTCGCGCGGCGAACTCGACCGCGACGCACCACCTCGAACCGAGCCACCGACGGCGAATGCATCGGGAAGACGCGCTCCACCCCGAACCCGTTCGCGATCTTCCGCACGGTGACCGTTCGGCGAATCCCGCTCCCGCGAATCTGGATCACATTCCCCCGAAAGAGCTGCACTCGTTCCTTGCTTCCTTCGCGGACGGTGACATGCACAGTAATGGTATCTCCCGGCCCGAAGTCGGGAATGTCAGTCCGGAGACCCTTCCCCTCCGCCAGCCGGATCAGGTCAACCATGATCGCTCCCCCTTTCTCACGGACGGGTGTCGCCGCCCGATTCCAGTTCCTCCGAACCTCTCCCTGACCGCAACTCCCGCAGGAATCTCCGGTCCTCCCGTGACAGATCCGCCGACTCCAGCAGGTCGGGCCGACGCTCCAGCGTCCTGCGAAGCGCCTCCTGCCGCCGCCAGCGGCGAACATTCTCGTGGTGCCCGGAGACGAGCACCTCCGGCACCTCGGCCCCGCGAAAGACTCTCGGCCTCGTGTACTCCGGTGCGGAAAGCAACCCGGAGTAGATGGCGTCATCCTCCGCGCTCGCGAAATCTCCCAGAGCGCCCGGGAGAAGCCGCATGACCGCGTCGATCACAACCAGCGCCGCCAGTTCCCCTCCGGACAGGACATAGTCTCCGATGGAGATCTCGTCCGTCGCGTAGCGGTCCCGCACGCGCTCGTCGATTCCCTTGTACCGACCGCAGACCAGGAACACGGAGGATTCCTCCGCCAGATCCCGGGCCACATCCTGATCGAACCGCCTCCCTCCCGGCGAGAGGAAAACGACCCGCGGTTTCTCGTCGGCCGACTCCTTCTCCAAAGCTCCGTCGAGAGCCTCGGAGAGGGGGCCGGGCATGAGCACCATCCCCGCACCGCCCCCGAAGGGGAGATCATCGACCGAACGGTGCCGGTCGGTGGAGAACTCCCGGGGATCGACCGTCTCCACCGAAAGAACACCCTTGTCGACCGCCTGCCCGAGGACTGAAGGCCGACACCCCTCCCGGATCAGATCCGGGAAGAGCGTGAACACCGTAAACCTCACGACGCGCCCTTCTCCGCAGGCACATCAACCAGCCCGGGGAGAATGTGAACGGTCATCTTCCGTTCGTCGAGGTTCACTTTCCGAATCACCTCGGGGATGGCCGGGAGCAGAACCTCGCCGAGCTTCCCGCGAACCACCAACACATCGTTTGCCGGAAGCGTGAGCACCTCTTCCAGCGTTCCGATCTCGCTTCCCTCTTCGTCCGCAACCGACAGTCCCACGAGGTCGGTCACGAACCACTCTCCCTCTTCCGGCTTCGGAAGATCCTCCCGCGGGGAGAGGAGGACCGCTCCCCGAGCGCCCTCCGCCGCGGTCCGATCCGGCAGAAGGTCCAGCGCGAGGATGAGCCCTTTCCCCTTGGGCCGCCCCCCGATGACACAGACCGGTCGATCCTCGCCGGACTCCAGCCGGAGGACGAGACGCTTCAGTTCCTCCAGCTCCGCCAGATTCACGCCAAACAGCTGCGCGGAGATCTCGCCACGCAGTCCGTGCGGCTTTCCGAGGCGTGCCACTTCCAGAAGGCCCACGCGATCAGTCACCGTATTCCTCCCGGGCCCGTGCCGTTACTCAGGCGCTCTCCCCGGTCTTCTCTTCGGGAGCCTCTTCCGCCGCCGCAGTCTCTTCCGCCGCCGGGGCTTCCTCTTCCGCCGCCGGAGCCTCGTCCGCCGCCGTCTCTTCCGCAGCCGCCGCTTCCACGGCCTCGGCTTCGGCGGACTCCAGCTTCGCAACCACCTTCTTCGACGGGCGGTCGTCCCGCGCGCGCTCCAGCGTGCCGTCCACGCGACCGGTCATGTCGGACAGTTGCGCGCTGCCGTCCTGAACGGCGCGCCAGTGCGCCCACACCCCGGTCTTCGCCAGAATGCTCCGCACGGTCGGCGACGGCTGCGCACCCACGGAAAGCCAGTGCAGAACCTTATCCGCCTTCACCTCGATGACGGCCGGCTTCTTCAAGGGATCGTAGGTCCCGACCATGTCGATAAACCGTCCATCCCGACGATGAGCGCTCTCCGCCACCACCACGCGGTAGAAGGGTCGCTTCCGGTTTCCGTGTCTGGCCAGACGGAGCTTGACTGCCAATGAACTCTCACCTCCCCGCGTTCCGCGGCGAATGGACTCTGATCAACGACCGATGAGCCGACCGAAAGGCCCGCCCGCCATTCCTCTTTGTTTCCTGCCACCCTTCCGTCCGGACTTCCCGCCCATGCGCTTCATCATGCGGCGCATCTCGGTGAACTGCCGGAGCAGCTGGTTCACTTCCCGGACCGCCGTGCCACTTCCGCGAGCGATCCGCTTCCGGCGGCTCCCGTTCAGGATACCGGGCCGGGCTCTTTCCGCGGGCGTCATCGAACAGATGATCGCCTCTGTCCGGCGGAGACTCTTTCCGCCGTCTTCCTCGATCCGGGAGAGTGCTTCCCGGGGCACGCCGGGGAGCATCCCGACGAGTTGTCCGAGAGATCCCATTTTCCGGACCTTCCGAAGCTGGTCCCGAAAGTCCTCCAGGTCGAACTCGTCCCGGGCGAGCTTTCGGGTGACCGCCTGGGCCTCGTCTTCCGTGACCGCGCCCTGGGCGCGCTCCACGAGGCTCTGGACATCTCCCATGTTCAGAATGCGGGAGGCCATCCGATCCGGATGGAACAACTCCAGCGCCTCCGCACCCTCTCCGACGCCCAGGAACTTCACCGGAACGCCGGTCACCTGTCGGACGGAAAGCGCCGCGCCTCCGCGGGCATCGCCGTCCATCTTCGTCAGCACCACACCGTCGATGCCGATTTCCTGCTGAAAGGCCTCGGCGACACGGACCGAGTCCTGCCCGATCATCCCGTCCACCACCAGCAGAACTTCGCGCGGCTTCACACGGCCGCGAATGGCCGTCAACTCCGCCATCAGCTCCGCGTCCACATGAAGCCGACCGGCGGTGTCCAGAAGCACCACATCCGCGGCCTCGTTCACCGCCGCGGCCACACCCGCCGCGCAGATCTCCACCGCGTCGGACTCCGGCCCCTCATAGACCGGATGCCCCCCGGCACGAGCCAGCTGAATCAGCTGGTCCCGGGCCGCGGGCCGATACGGATCCGCAGGTACGAGATACGGCCGCCTTCCCTGCTCTACCAGCCAGCGGGCCAGTTTCGCGCAGGTGGTGGTCTTCCCCGAGCCCTGCAGCCCCACAACCATCACCGGAACCGGCGGGCTTCCGGAGAGAGTCGGGGCGGCGGTGGTGCCTCCGAGAAGCTCCACGAGCTCCTCGTGAACCACCTGAATGACCTGCTGCCCGGGATGAAGCCCCCGCAGGACCGTCTCCCCGACCGCGCGGGTCTCCACCCGCTTCACGAAGTCGCGGGCCACCCGGTAATGAACATCGGCTTCCAGAAGAGCGCGGCGAACCTCCCGCAGAGACTCCTGGATATTCTCCTCGGTCAGGACGCCCCGCCCCTTCAGGGCACGGAAGACTCCCTCCAGTCTCGAGCTGAGATCCTCGAACAAGAGAGCCTCCAAGGCACAAATCCCGACATTGAACGAGGGAAACTACCAAGCACCCCCGGGAGAATCAAGGAGAAACCCCGCGGCAGGGCCGGTCAGGGCGCCGAACTCCCCTGCTCCGGGTCCGCTGAGGGGCTTCCTGCCAGTTTCTGGAGGGTGCTCACAAAACCGGGCAGGTCCGGGTCGGTGAAGAGCGCGGACCCCGCCACCAGGAACTCCGCTCCCGCCGCCACGGCGCCGGGGGCGGTCGTCCGGCCGATCCCTCCGTCCACCTCAATCCGGTAGGAGTGCCCCGCGCTTTCGCGGAGCTGGCGGGCTCTGGCCAACTTGGGCTCCTGATCTTCCATGTAAGACTGCCCGCCGAAGCCGGGTTCCACCGTCATCACCAGCAGAAGGTCCAGCGCGTCAAGAAACGGCTCCACCTCCGCGAAGGGCGTCCCCGGACGAAGCGCCAGCCCCGGGCGCAGGCCCTGCACGCGGATCTCCTCCAGCGTGCCCGCCACATCCGCGCACGCCTCGACATGAACCGTCAGCCACCGGGCGCCGGCTCCGGCAAACGCCTCCACATACCGGACGGGCTCTTCAATCATGAGGTGCACATCCAGCGGAAGACGGGTGACTCGGCGAACTGCCTCCACCACGAGCGGCCCGAAGCTGATGTTCGGAACGAAGGCACCGTCCATCACATCGAGGTGGAGAAGATCCGCGCCGCCTGCCTCCGCGCGGCGGATCTCGTCCGCGAGGCAGGTGAAATCCGCGGCAAGAATGGATGGGGCCACGCGAACAACCGGTTCCATGCAACGCCTCCCGAGGATGTGCGGGAAGATAGCACGGTCCGCCCGGCCAGGGTCAATCCCCGGCAGAGACGACCAGGTCCACGGCCATTCCCGCCCAAACGCGGCTCCCGGCGGGCGGGTTCTGCCGAATCACCACGCCGCGCGCGGCAAACTCATCCGCCCGCAAAGACTTCTCCCCCAAGCGAAACCCGTGGTCCGTAAGGATCCGCTCAGCCTCTCTCACGGTGAGCCCGGCGAAGCGCGGCAGGACAAAGTCCCGGGCATCCCTACCGCCGCTCACCAGGAGAGCCACACGCGTCCCCTCCGCCCGCTTCGATCCGGCCGGTGGATCCTGCGAGATGACCGCGTTGTACTCCGCCGTCGGGTGCGACACCCGCAGCACCGCACCCGGGCGGAACCCTCCGGCCTCCAGCACAATCCCCGCCTGCCGGACCGTCTTCCCGGCCACGGAGGGCACTTCGGTGCGGCGCACCCCCAGAGAGACGGTCAACCAGACCTTCCGGCCGCGGCGAAGGATTTCGCCCGGAGCGGGGCGCTGTTCCACCACGGCGCCTTCCGGGTAACGCGTGTCGTGAACCTCCCGGTCCGCGACGGCGGTGAATCCCGACGCTTCCAGTTCCTCCCGGGCCTGCGGCAATGGACGCCCCGTCAGGTCCGGCAGGCGCGTCTCCACCCCGGCGCGAACGAAGGTGAGCATTCCCAGATGGAAGAGAACCATCCCGGTCAGGCAAGCCAGAACCGACGCCGCGCAGAACCCCGCAAGCCGCTTCACGCTTTGCCTCCGGGGAGAATCGCCGCGGCAAACGCCCCGTCGAGGGGAAGACGAGACGGGTCGGTACGATAGAAGTCCCCGTCCACGACCTCCTCGGGGAGGACCTCGCCCGCCGGAAGCAGACGGTCCTCCGGGTGCCGGTCGAGATAGGACGCCACCACGCCGTCGTTCTCCTCCGGTTCCAGCGAGCAGGTCGAATACACCAGAATCCCCCCCGGCCCAACCTGAGAGCGCGACGCTTCCAGAAGACGGCCCTGCAACTCCACGAGGCGGACGATCGCGTCCGGCCCGCGACGCCAGCGTGCGTCCGAACGGCGACCCAGGACGCCGGTGTTGCTGCATGGGGCGTCCACCAGCACCCGGTCGAAGCCGCCGTCAGTCACGGGACGCGTCCCGTCCGCCACGATGACCCGCGTGTTCCGGAGTCCCAGCGCCGCGACCGATGCCTCCACGAACCGCGCGCGCCCGGGAGAGATGTCCGCGGCCACCATGGGAGAGTCTCCGCAAAGCGAAGCCAGGTGCGTCCCCTTCCCCCCCGGCGCCGCACAGACATCCAGGATGCGAAGCCCCGGCTCCGGCCGGGCGACATGAGCGACCAGTCCGGCGGATTCATCCTGAACGACCGCGTGCCCGGCGCCGGTGATATCCTCCACGATGGGATGCCATCCGCCGGGCAGTCGAATCGCCTCCGGCAGGAACTCTCCTCGCTCGGCGGGAATCCCGGCTTCGGCAAGCTGGCGCTCAATCTCCTGTGGATCCACTCTCTTTGAGGCCACCCGGAGCGTCAAGGAGGGCTTGCGGTTTCCTGCTGCCGCGATCGCCATGGTCTTGCGGAAGCCGAACGCTTCCAGCCACCGGCGAAGCATCCATGCGGGATGGCTAGCCCGGGCTTCCAGATGCCCGACGGGATCTTCGGAGGCATCCGGTTCCCTGGCCGTGGCGAGGCGGTCAGGGGCTTTCCGCAACACGGCATTGACCAACCCGGCGGCACCCGGATTGCCGAAGTCGCGGGCCAGTTCCACGGAGGAGTGGACCATGGCATGAACCGGAATGCGGTCGAGGTGCTCCGCTTGATAGAGCCCCAGCCGAAGGACCCAGAGGATCGCCGGCGAGAGTTCCTTGAGCGGACGGTGCACCAGACTCTGGAGGTGCCAGTCCAGCCTCCCGCGCCACCGGAACACGCCGTGTACGAGTTCCGCGGCAAGCGCGCGATCGCGCCCGTCTGGGATGGAATCCAGAAGGCGATCCAGCAGTGCATCCGCCGGAAGTCCCGTCCGATCCCACTCCAGGAAGAGCGTGATCGCTGCGGACCGTGGATCGGTGGTCGACGCTAGCCCGCGTCTCCGAGAGTGTCCGCCTCTTCCGGGCGCGCGCCCCTTGCCCATGCCGAGCCCTCCATGCGGCCTTTGCCGGCCGGTTGCACCTCTTCCAGAGCGATCCGTCCTTCCGCTGTCCCCGCAAGGACCGCGGCCTCTTCCCGAACCACCCTCCCCGGCGGTGCGCTTCCTCCGACGGCGCGAACACGATGGATCTTGAGTCCCTTCCCGCGAAAGGTCGTATGCGCGCCCGGCCACGGCGAAAGTCCGCGTACGCGCCGCGCGATCGCGTCGGCGGAGTGGCGCCAGTCGATGCGTCCGTCGTCCTTCAGGAGACGCCGCGCCCAGGTCACGCCCTCCTCCGGCTGCGCCCGAGGCCCGACGGTTCCTTCCTCCAGCCCTTCCAGCGTCCGCGCCAGAAGCGGCCCGCCCATTTCCCCCAGCCGCCCCGTCAAGTCTCCGGCGGTCTCATCCGGCCCGATCGGTGTGGAGGCAGACAGGAGTGTGTCGCCCGTGTCTACCCCCCGATCCATCAGCATGGTGGTGACCCCGGTCTCGCGATCCCCCTCGATCACCGCCCACTGTACGGGAGCCACACCCCGATGGCGCGGGAGCAGCGAGAAATGCACATTCACGCACCCCAGACGCGGCAGCTCCAGAAGCCACCGGCGGAAGATCCGTCCGTACGCCACCACGGCCACGACATCCGGTCGAATCTCCTCCAGTCTCCCGCGAATCTCCGGCAACCGGGACGGCTGGAGGACAGGGATTCCGAGCGACTCCGCAGCCGTTTTCACCGGGGGCGGTGCCAGCGCCGCGCCGCGCCCGGCGGGACGATCCGGTTGCGTCACGACTGCGGAAATCTCCCAACCCCGCTCCGCAAGCGCCTCAAGAGACGGCACCGCAGAGGCGGGTGTCCCGCAGAAGACAATCCTCATGACTCAGCGAGTTCGCGAAGCCGCTTCTTCAGGAGCGCGCGCTTCATGGGACCCACCAGGTCGATGAACAACACACCGTCCAGGTGGTCGATCTCGTGCTGGAGAATGCGGGAGACGGTTTCGTGATCCTCAATCTCCAAAGGCTCCCCGGAAGAGTTCTTCGCATGGACGCGGATTCCTGCAGGCCGCTTGACGGTCTCGTAGATCCCCGGGATGGAGAGACACCCCTCTTCCATCGAGACCGCGGGACCCATGCTGTCCGCAACCTCCGGATTCACGAGGACGAGGGCATCTTCGATGCGCCGCTCCTCCTCTCCCGCAGGGACCGGCCACACGACCATCACCCGCTCCAGAACACCGATCTGCGGAGCCGCAAGCCCCACACCTCCGGCAAGTTCCACCGTGTCGAGAAGATCGCGAACGAGTTCCCGCAAGCTCTCGTCGAACGCCTCGACCGGTGCGGCCTTCTCACGAAGCACGGGATCTCCGTATCTGCGAATCTTCCGAACCGCCATGCTCAGCCGCTCTGCTTCCCGCCGCTCTTCGCCGCAGGTGCGGGGCCGGCGATCTTCACCTTGAGAAACCTCACCTTCACGCTGTCGTCCACCTTGAGAACGACCGCGTCCTCATGAACGGAGGCGACGGTTCCGTAGAGTCCGGACTCGGTGATCACCGCGTCTCCCTTCGCCAGGCCCTCCACAAACTTCCGGTGCTCCTGAGCCCGCTTCTGCTGCGGACGAATCAACAGGAAGTAGAAGATCCCCAGGATGATCAGGTACGGCATGAACACCATCATGGAGTTCGGCGCGGCCTGACCCTCGGGGCCCCGTCCTCCCATCAGCAGAATTTCGTGAATCATCAATCACTCCTCGGCGTTCGCCAGGCGGGAGAGTGTGGCATCCCGGACCTCGTCAAAGCGCTCGGTGAGGATGGCCTCCCGAAGCTTGTCCACCAGATCCAGGTAGAAGTGGACATTGTGCAATGTGAGCAGACGCGCCCCGAGCATTTCTCCCGTCTTCAGGAGATGCCGAAGGTACGCCCGCGTGTACTCCCGGCAGGTTTCGCACCCGCAATCCGGGTCCAGCGGCCCGAAGTCCCGCGCAAACCTCTCCAGTCTGAGATTCCGCGTCCCCCGTCCGGTAAAGGCCTGACCGTTCCGCGCGTTCCTCGTGGGCAGCACACAGTCGAAAAAGTCCACGCCGCGCGAAATGCCATCCACGAGATCCTCCGGCGTTCCCATGCCCATGAGATACCGGGGCCGGTCCGCCGGGAGGCAGTCGAGCGTCACGCCGAGCATGGCCCGCGTGAGCCCCTTCTCCTCCCCCAGCGAAAGACCGCCGGCAGCATAGCCGGGAAGGTCCAGTTCCACAAGAGCGGCTGCGGAAGCGCGGCGAGTCTCCTCGAGGAAGCCACCCTGGGTGATCCCGAAGAGCGCCTGCGGAAACCCGGATGCGGAGTCGGTCTCCGTGCGACGAAACTCCTCCGCGGCCCGACGCGCCCAGCGGATGGTGAGTTCGTCGGCGCGCGCCTGTTCCGCCGTTGAGGTGCCCGGAACGGGTGGGGAATCCAGCGGCATCATGATGTCCGGCGCCAGGCTCCGCTGCACGCGCACGACCGATTCCGGCGTGAACAGGTGGCGGCTGCCATCCAGGTGCGACTGAAAGGTCACGCCCTCTTCCGAGATGTTCCGAAGCGCGGCCAGGCTCACCACCTGATACCCGCCCGAATCGGTCAGCATCGGGCCGTTCCATCCGGAGAATCGCGCGATCCCCCCGGCCTCACGAATGACCTCCGCTCCCGGGCGAAGGAACAGATGGTAGGTATTCGACAGGACAATCCGCGCGCCGTTTTCGCGCAGGTCTCTGACGGACAGTCCCTTGACGGTTCCGCGTGTCCCGACCGTCATGAAGGCGGGGGTGGGCACTTCGCCGTGTGGGGTGCGGAAAGAACCCGCACGCGCTCCGGAGGATGCCGTCTGGTCGATGCGAAGCCGGAACATTACGCGCGCTTCTCCAGGAAGGTCGCGTCTCCATACGAGTAGAAGCGATAGCGCTCTCGGACGGCTTCCTGATAGGCGGAGAGGATTCGCTCCAGCCCTGAGAAGGCCGCGACCAGACAGAGAAGCGAGGACTTCGGAAGGTGGAAGTTGGTGAGGAGCGCGTCCACGCGACGCACAGGATCCTCCGGTCGAATGAAAAGGCGCGTCTCGCCCCGTGCGTCGGAACCGGTGAGGAAGTCCTCGTCGTCGAGCGACTCCAGAGCCCGCACGACCGTCGTCCCGACCGCAACGACGCGCCCGCCCCGCTCGTGCGCGGCCCGCACGGCCGCCAGCGTGGCCGCGGGGACTTCATACGACTCGGCGTCGAGGCGAACGCCGGAGAGGTCGCCGTCCGGAAGCGGACGAAAGGTACCGGCTCCCACATGAAGCACCAGCCGCGCAATCTCCACCCCCCGGGCGCGGACGCTCTCCAGCGCATCCGGGTCCAGGTGCAGCCCGGCAGTGGGCGCGGCCACCGCCCCGGGAACGCGTGCGAAGACGGTCTGGTAGCGGTCCCGGTCGGCTTCGTCGGGATCCCGGTGGACATACGGCGGAAGCGGAACCTGACCGTGCTTCCAGAAGCCGGAGTGACCGGCGGAATCTTCGTCGCCGGAAAGTTCCACGAGGAGCTTGCCCCCCTCGAGACGCTCGAGCACGCGGATCGACGCGTCGCCGTCGCCCAGTCGCAGCACCTCTCCCGATGCGAGCCGACGCGCCGGGCGGGCCAGCGCCTCCCACCCCGCGGAAGTCCGCCGCAGGAGGAATACCTCCACCGCTCCCCCGGTCGCCCGGCGGGCCTGGAAGCGTGCAGGGATCACGCGCGTCTCGTTGAGCACGAGAAGGTCTCCCGCATTCAGAAGCGCGGGGAAGTCGGCAAACGCGCCGTGCCGGGGTGATCCGTCCGCGGGAAGGTGCAGGAGTCGGGAGTCGCGGCGGCGGGCGGCCGGGCGTTGAGCGATCCGGTCCTTCGGGAGGTCATAGTCGAGGTCCGACGCCTTCAGCGACACGGCGGACATGCGCGGTTCACGCACCATCCGGAAACAGTCCGGCCTGCGCACGGACCGCCTCTCGGGCGCGGGACGGCAGCTCCACGCCCAGGTGAGCCGCCGCCGCGGCCGTCACCACCCGGCCCCGGGGGGTTCGCTCCAGGAACCCCTCCTTCAGGAGATAGGGTTCGTACACCTCTTCGAGCGTTTCGCCTTCTTCACCGACAGCCGCCGCCAGCGTGCTGAGGCCGACCGGCCCGCCTTCGAACTTGTCGAGAAGAGTCCGGAGGATGCGGACATCCATTTCGCCCAGCCCGATCTCGTCCACGCGGAGCATGTCGAGCGCTGCGGAAGCCGCAGTGCGGTCGATCTTCCCGTCAGCGCGCACCTCCGCGAAGTCACGCGCCCGGCGCAGGAGCCGATTGGCGATCCGTGGCGTCCCACGGGAACGCCGCGCGATCTCTGCGGCGCCCTCTTCAGTCAGCGGCACTTCGAGAATCCCGGCGGAGCGATGCAGAATGCTGCGGAGATCCTCTTCCGTGTAGAAGTCGAACCGCGCCACGAACCCGAACCGCGACCGCAGCGGACTGGTGAGCATGCCCGCCCGCGTCGTGGACCCCACGAGGGTGAAGCGCGCCAGATGGAGGCGAATCGAACGCGCGCCGGGGCCTTTGTCGAGGACGATGTCGATTCGGAAGTCCTCCATGGCAGGATAGAGAAACTCCTCCACGACGCGATTCAGCCGGTGGATTTCATCAATGAAGAGGACTTCCCCGTCTTCGAGGTTCGTGAGCATCCCGGCCAGGTCTCCCGGGCGTTCGACCACCGGGCCGGAGGTCACGCGCGCCTCGCCGCCCATCTCCCGCGCGAGAATCCCCGCAAGCGTGGTCTTGCCAAGCCCGGGGGGGCCCACGAGAAGCACATGGTCGAGCGGTTCCCCGCGTGTGCGGGCCGCTTCCAGAAAGATGTCGAGCGATTCGCGCAGGTGGGGCTGACCGACGAACTCATCGAGGCGAGTCGGCCGGAGGCCGTGGTCCCAGTCGCCGTCTCCCGGGGTTGCGCCCGGGTGGATATCCGGCTGTGAGTCTGGTTGCGGATTCACGGTTCCCCCACGCAAATCAGAGACGCCGAAGCGCCTGGCGAATCACTTCCTCCACGGGACGCTCTGTCCCGTCGTCCCGGTCCATGCCGCGCACGGCATCCCGAGCGGCCGACCGGGGAATCCCCAGTGCAACAAGCGCGGCCACCGCTTCCCGGTCCTCGGCGGGCGCGGGCGCAGCCCCCTCCGCATCTCCTTCCGGCGCGGGTTCCATCTTGTCCTTCAGGTCCGCGACAAGCCTCCGCGCAATCTTGCGCCCGACGCCCGGAATGGCGGTGAGCGCGGGAGCATCCTCCTGTCCGACAGCCCGCCGGAGCCCTGTCGGCGAGATCCCCGAGAGAATGCAGAGCGCGAGCTTCGGGCCGACACCCTGCACGCCCGTGAGCAGCAGGAACAGCGCACGCTCCTCCGACGACGAGAACCCGAACAGCGTCCATGTGTCCGGACGGATGGAGAGATGCGTCAGGAGACGAACCTCACCCCCCGGGCCGGGCAATGCCTCGCGGGTGAAGGCAGACACGAGCACATCGTAGCCGACGCCACCCGCCTCCACCACCACGCGGTCCGCGCCCAGTTCCACAACTCGTCCGCTCAGATGGTGAATCAATGCGTTCCTCCCGCCAGAGCGGGCATTCCGGCCCGCGACAGATGGCACCACGCCGCCGCCAGAGCGTCGGCCTCGTCTTCGGCGGGAGCGTTCGGAAGCCCGAGGATGCGGGTCATCATGAGTCCGACCTGCTCCTTGGACGCAGCACCATAGCCCACGGCGGAACGCTTGATTTCAGACGCGGAATACTCGGTGACCGGCGTCCCGGTCAGCGACGCCGCCAGCAGAATGACCCCGCGGGCCTGCCCGAGAGCGAGCGCGGTCTTCACATTTCGATGCAGAAAGGTGGACTCAATCACGAGGATGTCCGGGGGCGTCTGTTCAAGGAGCGATCGAAGCTGAAGGTGAATCTCCTTCAACCGGTCCGACAGCGGCGCGCGGCGAGAAGGCCGAATGACGCCGGAGGAGATCCTGCGCGCACTCCGGGAGTCTCCCTCCAGAAGGCCGAAGCCCGTGGCCACAGTGGAAGGATCCACCCCCAGAACGATCAAGCCACGCTCCTATTCCCCGAGGGACCGCAGAACTTCCTCGGAAATGTCGAAGTTGGAGGATACGCGCTGCACATCGTCCTGATCCTCCAGTGCCTCCAGAAGGCGAAGCGTCTGCTCGGCCACCTTCGCGTCCACCTCGACGGTGTTCTTCGGAATCCACGACTGCTCGGCGGCAATCACCTTCGCCCCGTCTGCTTCCAGAGCTTCCCGAACAGTCGCCACCTCTGCCGGACCGGTGTAGACGAGGCAGTTTCCATCATCCATCGAGAAGTCCTCGGCGCCCGCTCCAAGCACGAGTTCCATGGCGGACTCTTCATCCAGATCCGCGGCGTCGAGCGTGATGACCCCGCGAAGATCGAACATCCACGCGACGCAACCCGCCTCGCCCAGCGACCCCCCGTTTTTCGAAAGGATATGCCGGACCTCGCTGACCGTTCGGTTTCGGTTGTCCGTCAGGGTGTCAATGAAGAGTGCCACTCCGCCGGGGCCGTACCCTTCGTAGTTCACCTCGTCGTAGGTGGTGCCCTCCAGTTCACCCGTGCCGCGCTTGATGGCCCGATCGATGTTTGCGGACGGCATATTGGCATCGCGCGCCGCAGTGACCGCCGCACGAAGCCGGTTGTTGCCGTTGACATCGCCGCCGCCCGCGCGGGCCGCAGTGATGATCTCCCGGATGAGCTTCGTGAAGAGCTTGCCCCGCTGGGCATCCTTCGCGCCCTTCTTCCGTTTGATGGTGCTCCACTTGGAATGGCCGGACATGGCTTACCCTCACGGTTCCTGTTCGCACCTCCGCCTACCCGGACGGAGTGCTACTTCTTGACTTCTTCTTCCGTCAGCTTGAGAGAGTCCGCGATGATCCGCTCCTTCTGATCCCGGGGAACTTCCTCGTAGTGAGAGAACGACCGGGAGTGTGTCCCGCGCCCCTGGGTCATCGCGCGAAGGTCGGTGGCGTAACGCTGAAGCTCGGCCCGCGGGCCCGTCGCGTTGATGACCTGCATCTCGCCCACCGCTTCCATCCCGCTGATTCGGCAACGACGCGAAGAGAGATCTCCCATGACATCTCCCATGTAGTCCTTGGGAATCATCACGACGATGATCCAGTGGGGCTCCAGCAAAACGGACTGTGCCTCCGCAAGCGCTTTCTTGAAAGCCAGCGAACCGGCGACTTTGAACGCCGCTTCGGAGGAGTCCACGGCGTGGTAACTGCCATCGTAGAGCGTGACCTTGAAGTCCACGACGGGATACCCCGCAAGCGTTCCTTCCGAGAGCGATTCGCGAATGCCCTTTTCCACCGCCGGGATAAACCGACCCGGGACCACGCCGCCGACGATTTCATCCTCGAAGACGAAGCCGCCCCCGGAAGGGAGAGGCTCCAGGCGAATGTAGACATCGCCGAACTGCCCGCGACCGCCGGTCTGCTTCTTGTGGCGACCCTGGACATCCGCCTTGCCGCGAACCGTCTCGCGGTATGGGATGCGCGGAGTCTCCAGATCTACTTCGACATGGAACCGCGCGGTCAGCCGCTTCATGAGAAGGTCCAGGTGGGCCTCTCCCATGCCGGACACGACGGTCTGGCGGGTCTCGTCTTCGAAGTGATACGCAAAGGTGGAGTCTTCCTGCGCGAGTCGCGCGAGCCCGGTGGAGATCTTGTCCTCTTCCCCCTTGGTGCGCGCTGAGACGGAGAAGTCGATAATGGGCTCGGGGAACTTCACCGGCGTCAACTTCACCGGAGCGGAGCGATCGCAAAGTGTGTCGTTGGTTCGGGAGTTCTTGAGCTTCACGGCAATCCCGATGTCTCCCGCGGACAGCGTGCCCGTGTCCGTCCGGGTCTTCCCGACGACATGGTACAGCTGCGCAATCTTCTCCGCGCGATCCTGACCGGAGTTGTACACCTCCGCACCTGCCGTCAGCACTCCCGAGTAGACCTTGACGAAGTACACTTCTCCGACATGCGGCTCAATGGCCGTCTTGAACACAAGCGCGGAAAGGGGCGCATCGGGGGAGGGCTCTCTCAGTTCCTTCTCGTCGGTCTCCGGATGGACACCTTCCACAGCCCCGATGTCCGTACAGCCGGGCAGCAGGTCCGCAATGCCATCGAGAAGTTGGGCGCTTCCCTGGTTCCGAATGGCCGACATGTAGAAGACCGGGTAGAGATCTCCCTGCGCGATGCCCTCATGCACGCCGCGAACGAGGTCCTCCTGCGAGAGTTCCCCCTCGTCGAAGTACTTGTTCATCAGCTCTTCGCTGCTCTCGGCGGCGTTCTCCATGAGGTCCGCGCGCGCCTGTTCCAGCGCGTCCGCGAACTCCGCGGGGACCTCACCTTTGACGCCTTTCCCCGTGTTCCCGTCGAAAGTGACTGCCTGATTCCGAATGACATCCACGACGCCGCAGAAGTCCTCGCCGGAACCCATGGGGATCTGCATGGCGACAGCCTTCGGGGAGACCTTCTCGCGAACGGAGGCCAGCGCGGCTGCGCCATCCGCCTGTTCCTTGTCCATACCGTTGATGACGATCGCCCTCGGCATTCCAAGGGTCCGCGCCTGAGCCCAGGTCAGCTCCGATCCGACCTCTGCTCCGGAGTCCGCCGCCACCACAAGAAGTGCCGCGTCTCCGGCGTGGAGGCCGGAAGCCACCTCACCGGAAAAGTCCGCGAAACCCGGCGTGTCCAGAAGGTTCAGCTTCTTACCGCCGTGCTCGATGGCCGCCATCGAAAGGGCCACGCTGTGCTTCTTCTGCTCGTCTTCCAGATAGTCCAGTGCGGTGGTGCCTTCCAGAATGCTTCCCATGCGGGGAATGACCTTCGTCGTCACGAGGAGAGCCTCGACCACGGTGGTCTTCCCCGCGCCACCGTGGCCGATCAGTGTCACATTTCGGTGCGCCTCGGGCTGATACTGTTTCACGGGGTGCCTCCCTTCGCCGGTTTCCTGCGGATATTTCCCACGCTACAGGGCGGTTCAGGATACGGGCGACGGCCTTGTGAGTCAACGGCGGGAGCGCGCCCCCGTCCCTGCCTGCACACAACCGCCGAAACAAAAAAGGGGCCGTGCACGAAGCACGACCCCCTCTAAGAATCCCGGCGGCGTCCTACTCTCCCACCCGGTGGCCCGGGCAGTACCATCGGCGCTGGTGGGCTTAACTTCCGTGTTCGGAATGGGAACGGGTGTGACCCCACCGCCATGGCCGCCGAGAAGACAAACCGGTCAGAAGAATTGACAAACTCGAGGAGACGATATGGGAAAAAGGGCGCGAGGATGATCGAGATAAGATCAAGCCTCACGGGTAATTAGTACGGGTCGGCTGAACGCATTGCTGCGCTTACACCTCCCGCCTATCGACCTTGTAATCTCCAAGGACCCTTCAGCCACTTTCGTGGAGGGAAGTCTCATCTTGAGGTGGGCTTCCCGCTTAGATGCTTTCAGCGGTTATCCCTGCCGAACATAGCTACCCAGCGATGCATCTGGCGACACAACTGGTACACTAGAGGTTCGTCCATCCCGGTCCTCTCGTACTAGGGACAGATCCTCTCAAACTTCCTAACGCCCACGGCGGATAAGGACCGAACTGTCTCACGACGTTCTGAACCCAGCTCGCGTACCGCTTTAATTGGCGAACAGCCAAACCCTTGGGACCTGCTTCAGCCCCAGGATGCGATGAGCCGACATCGAGGTGCCAACCCTCCCCGTCGATATGAACTCTCGGGGGAGATAAGCCTGTTATCCCCGGCGTACCTTTTATCCGTTAAGCGACGGCCCTTCCACTCGGAACCGCCGGATCACTAAGACCTGCTTTCGCACCTGCTCGACTTGTGAGTCTCGCAGTCAAGCTCCCTTGTGCCTTTACACTCTACGCGCGATTGCCAAACGCGCTGAGGGAACCTTTGTGCGCCTCCGTTACGATTTAGGAGGCGACCGCCCCAGTCAAACCGCCCACCTGACACTGTCCCGCGGCCTGCTTCAAGGCACGCGGTTAGAAACTCGACATTACGAGGGTGGTATTTCAAGGTTGGCTCCATGAGAGCTGGCGCCCCCACTTCAAAGCCTCCCACCTATCCTACACGAGCAAAGCCAAGTTCCAATATCAGGCTGCAGTAAAGGTGCACGGGGTCTTTCTGTCCTGCCGCGGGTACACGGTATCTTCACCGTGACTGCAGTTTCGCCGAGTCCGTGGTTGAGACAGTACCCGAGTCGTTACACCATTCGTGCAGGTCGGAACTTACCCGACAAGGAATTTCGCTACCTTAGGACCGTTATAGTTACGGCCGCCGTTTACCGGGGCTTCATTTTGAAGCTTCGCTTACGCTAACTTCGCCATTTAACCTTCCGGCACCGGGCAGGTGTCAGTCCCTATACGTCGTCTCAGCGACTTAGCAGAGACCTGTGTTTTTGGTAAACAGTCGCTCAGGTCATTTCACTGCAGCCCCTTCGAGCTCCACTCGCGAGGAGCTTCACTCTAACAGGGCACCCCTTATCCCGAAGTTACGGGGTCATTTTGCCTAGTTCCTTAACCACGGTTATCTCGAGCACCTTAGGATTCTCTCCTCACCTACCTGTGTCGGTTTACGGTACGGTCGCCTGCGCAGCTCCCTTAGAGGTTTTTCTTGGCAGTATGGTACCCGTCAGTTTGTGGCCCTAAGGGCCTCCCCGTCGCCTCTCAGAATTGATTCCGCGGATTTGCCTACGGAACCTCCCTACAGGCTTGGACCTCCACTTCCAGTCGGAGGCTGACATTCCCTTCTGCGTCACCCCATCGGTCAGACGCTACGCCGGCGGTACAGGAATATTGACCTGTTTCCCATCGTCTACGCCTTTCGGCCTCGACTTAGGAGCCGACTAACCCTGAGCGGATTGACCTTGCTCAGGAAACCTCGGGTTTTCGGTGAGCAGGGTTTTCACCTGCTTTATCGCTACTCGTTCCAGCATCTTCTCTTCCCATAGCTCCAGCGCGCCTCACGACGCACATTCGACGCCAGGGAATGCTCCCCTACCGATCCCTCCGAAGAGGAATCCCGCAGCTTCGGTGCAGGACTTGAGTCCCAAGAATTATCGGCGCAAGATCACTTGACTGGTGAGCTGTTACGCTTTCTTTAAATGGTGGCTGCTTCTAAGCCAACATCCCAGTTGTCAATGCAGTCCCACATCCTTCCTCACTTAGTCCCGACTTGGGGACCTTAGCTGGCGATCTGGGTTGTTTCCCTCTCGGCTATGGAGCTTAGCCCCCACAGCCTGACTCCTGCGTTCTGGCTTATCGGCATTCGGAGTTTGAATGGGTTCGGTAACCTGGTGGGGCCCCTAGCCCAGTCAGTGCTCTACCACCGACAAGGAACACGCAAGGCTATTCCTAAAAATATTTCGGGGAGAACGAGCTATCTCCAGGTTTGATTGGCCTTTCACCCCTACCCACAGCTCATCCCCTAGCTTTTCAACGCTAGTGGGTTCGGACCTCCACGCACTATTACATGCGCTTTATCCTGGCCATGGGTAGATCACCTGGCTTCGCGTCTACCGGATGCGACTGGTCGCCCTATTCAGACTCGCTTTCGCTACGGCTCCGTGGTAACGCCACTTAACCTCGCCACATCCGAGTAACTCACTGGATCATTATGCAAAAGGCACGCGGTCAGTTCGACGGTCTCCCGAAGGAGTCCGGGTCACCTTCCACAGCTTGTAGGCAAACGGTTTCAGGTACTATTTCACTCCCCGCCAGGGGTGCTTTTCACCTTTCCCTCACGGTACTGGTTCACTATCGGTCGTCAGAGAGTATTTAGCCTTGCGGGGTGGTCCCCGCAGGTTCCCACAGGATTTCACGTGTCCCGCGGTACTCGGGTGTTGAACCCAGGGAGTTCCGGAGTCTTTCGCCTACGGGGCTGTCACCCACTATGGCCGGCCTTTCCAGGACCGTTTGGCTAGACTCGGAATTTCTGACTCCCCGACCCCCCCGCACGGGGGTCCGGTCCAATCCCACAACCCCGGATGCGCAACGCGCGCGGGCTATCACACGCTTCCGGTTTGGGCTCTTCCCCTTTCGCTCGCCGCTACTCAGGGAATCGAGATTTCTTTCTCTTCCTAGGGGTACTTAGATGTTTCAGTTCCCCCCGTTGGCCACCCGCGGACTATGTATTCATCTGCGGGCTGCACTGGACATTACTCCAGGCGGGTTTCCCCATTCGGACATCCCCGGATCAAAGCTTGTTTGCAGCTCCCCGAGGCTTATCGCAGCTTACCACGTCCTTCATCGGCTCCATGTGCCTAGGCATTCCCCGTACGCCCTTAATAACTTTACCAAAGTTGTGTCGTTAAGAAACGCTACCACGTCAATTTCCACATTGTCAAAAAACATATTGTGTTCCACTTGGGA
>JASLLL010000026.1 GCA_030747075.1 Gemmatimonadota bacterium | reverse complement strand
CGCCGCCGCTCGACTGTCTTCCTTGGCGTAATCCTCATCGAAGTAGTGGTTCCCCAGCGAGACGATCGCCAACAGAAGCGCCAGTCCGGAGGCTGCCTTCGGGACGCGGCCAGGAGCCGACCAACCGGCCGACAGCAGGACGACGAGCATCGGGAAGGCGGCCACCAGGTATCGCGGGTGGAATGTCTTCACTCCGCGCACCGCCAACATGACTGCCAGAAGCGCCGGCACCAGCAACAGTACCGCACACAGTGTGCATCGGTCGCGCCGAAGGAGTGTACGGAATCCGTAAACGGCACCGATTCCCACGGCAACCGCCCCCGCAAGGAGCGCAGGAGCATGGGGCAGAGTCGTGGACAAAGATCGATCGAGGTGCAACTGCGTGAGCGTGGGGCCCAGTGAGTACCCAAACACCAAAGACCAGATTGCAAACAGAAGCGCCGCCGGGTGAAGGCCCGCCGCCTCTCGGAGCGGCACCCCCATGGGCGGAGGTCGGTCCACGAAGACCCGCTCCCCTCCAACCCGCCCAAACCAATCGATGAACCACGGTAGAAACGCCAGTCCGACCACCGCAAGGACGCCCAACCAGCGGAGCGCAAGCGGCACTCGAAAGGGCCGCTCACTGCATAGGGCCACTGTGAGCGCTGCGACCAGAAAGACGACGCTGAAGTTCGTCAACACACCCGCTGAGAGAAGAAGTGCAAGCGTCACCCACTGACCCCATCCACCCTCACGGTCGCGGAGCCTCACAAAGAGCAGCGTAGCCGCCGTGACCCAGAGCATGGCCCAACTGTAGTTGCGAATCTCCTGCGAATACCAGACATGGAAGGGGGACACGGCCAGCACAACCGCAGCGGCACGGCCGGTGGACCGGTCCACAAGCGTGCGCCCCAGAACGGCCATCACAGGGATGGTCGCGACGGCCGGAATCGCGTAGAGAAGGCGCATCCACGCCTCACTCTTCCCCAGTTGCAGCCACCCGTGAAGAAGAGCCGAGGTGAAGGGACCGTGGATGTCTCGCAAGAGGCCCTGCCAGAACTCCGTTCCGTGGGCCCATGACGCCATCTGGATGCTGATGAGTTCGTCGATCCACAGGCTCTGCCCGCCAATCCGGAACAGACGCAGCGCCGCACCCAGGACGACGCACGCCCAGATCCACCGGAGGTCTGAACACTGGGACGAGGACTCTGCGCGAGAGACCATGAGTCTCTACAGTCTGCGGTAAATGAAGTCCGGAATGGGGAACTCCCGACGATTCAGGACGACCCCCAGGATACGGCCGCCCACCTGGCGCACCGTCTCACATGCACGATTGGCAACAGCCCGATTCGTCTGTCCCGACCGAATCACAAGAACCAACCCGTCCGCAGAGCCCACCAGAGCGGTCGAGAAGAAGGGCGATCCGACATGATCCACATCCACAAGAACATAGTCGTACTCGGCCGCCACCGATTCCACAAACTGGCCGAGTCCCTCGGTCACGGCTTCCGCTTGCATGCGATCCGCACAGGAGCCCATGGCCACAACGCTCAGATTCGCGAACTCCGTCTTCCGGATGATGTCTACTTGATCGGCCTTGCCGGTCATGTGTTCAGCCAGACCGGGACTCCCCGGAACATCGAAGGTGGCTTGAACCGATGGGTGCCGCGGGTTCCCGTCGATGAGGAGCACCTTCTCACCACGCAGAGACAGCATCTGGGCGAACTGTGACACCACGCTGGAGACGCCCTCCTCCGGGACGGGCGCTGTGAACACCAGTGCTCGGCGTTCTGTGGGCCCCAGGGCCACCTCCACCTGCTTCCCGATGCTCTCCAGATACTGAAGAGTGTCCGCGGACATCGCCGGGACCAGCCCGCCAGGCCCCCTCTCCTGTGCGGGAGGAGCCACCTGCGACGCGGGATCCGGTTCCGGAGCAGGCACCGCCTCCGGCCCGCCGACCACCGCCGAGGCTTCTGTCTCGGGTCCATTGGCGCCGGTGCGCGCTCTGTTCATGGCATCACGGATCTTGCTCACGGTTCTTCCCCTCGCTTACTGGCCCGCGGAGTATGGGCTTCCATCCTCTTCGGGAGGAAGCACACTGATCACGCGGGGAAAGGACAGTCCATGCGACTTCTTTACTGCAAGCATCTGCTCCCGGGCAGTATCACGATCTTCAAAGCCCCCCAGGAGAACCCGGTACCAAAGGCCCGTTTCCAGCTCTGTCGGGTGAACTTGCGAAGACAAATCGGTGGCCCTCTCCATATCGGCAGCAAACCGGCTGGCGGAATCGACCTCGCGGAATGAACCCACATGAATCGTATAGGCCGGGCGTGTTGTGCCGGGCGAACCGGCGTCTCCCGTCCTCGCCACTTGCGGGACAGCATCAGCCTTGGGCGCAGGCTCCTCCACCATCGGCGGGACCGACGCAACCGCAGCCACCGACGGCGCTCCAGCGGACGACATCCCCGCCGTGGGCGGGACTTCCTCGCCTCTTCCAAAACTCAGGACACCGGCCAGAATGTCCGGCGAGCGCCAGGAAACGATCGACATACCCAGAAGCGTCAAGAGGACGAGCGCACCCGCGACACGCCCCGCTCCCCCTTCTCTGCGTGCTTCCGGGGACTCCGACGGATCCGGCGGCGCCTCGACGAACTCAGGAGTCTCCCTGTGAGCAGGCTCTTCGCAAAACTCCTGCCCCTCAGCGTGAGCAGGGGCTTCCTCGAACTCCGAAACCACCGTGGGTTCCACGGCCGCAGGCATCTCTTCCCGCTCTTCGCGAGCTCGTGAGGCTTCTCTGGCAGCCTCCATCGAAATGACCGATCCGCCGCCCGGCATGATGGAGCGCGTGACATCTCCCAGGTCTTCGTAGGCCTCCCGGACCAGATCGGGCGTCACTCGTCGAGAACCCGCCACATACGCCGTGATCAGCGTTCGGTCCGAAAGAATGTTGATGAGCCGGGGAATGCCCCCCGACAGCCCGTGAATCATGTCCACTGCTGCCGGATCGAACGAAAGGGTCTCCGGATTGCCCGCGACCTGAACACGCTTCTTCACATAAGCAGCGGTTTCTTCAGGCGGAAGAGCGACAATCTCGTAGTACATCTCAATGCGTTGCGCAAGCGGCTGCAACCGCGGCCGCGCCATCAGGTCCTTCAGTTCGGGTTGGCCCGACAGAATGATCTGCAGGAGCTTGCGATTCTCCTCCTCGAAGTTCGACAAGAGGCGGATCTGTTCCAGCGAGTCCTCCGACATCAGATGAGCTTCATCGATGATGAGGATGGCCGGTTCGCTTCTTCCCTTCAGGAACCCGCTCATTCGCCGGCGAAGTTCCATGCGCCCCACTCCGGCGCCATCCACGCCGAAACCGTCGAGAATGCTCTGCAGAAGTTCCGTCTCGTCGAAGTCCGGCTGCTGGATCAGGCAGACATCCTTCTCACGCCCCAGTCGACGCAGGAGTGCGCGGATCATTGTCGTCTTCCCCGTGCCCACCGCTCCGGTGATGACGATGAAGCCCTTCCCTCCCTCTACTCCGATCGTGAGATTCGCAAGGGCGGACTCGTGGGACTCCCCGAGAAAGAGGAAGTCCGGGTCCGGAACCAGCTCGAACGGGGCCCGGTCGAATCCGAAGAACTTCTCGTACAAAGCGACTCTCCTACGGTTGTGCGCTGCCCAGCTCCGGGATGGAGCCGAGAAGCGGCACATTCAAACTGGTTTCGACATCATGGGGGGTCCGGAATGTCTGATCCATTCCCTCGATCAGGAACGCCAGCGCCAATCCAAGCGACAGCCCCAACAGCGCAGCAAAGAGCGCGAAGAGACTCTTCCGCTCCTGGACAAAGGAGAGCCCCACCGTCGCGGGATTGAGGATCTTGGCGTTCACCATTCGATGATCTTCCGTTTCGGAGATCTGCGTATCGACCATCTTTGTCCCCACAAGCTCGTACAGTTCGGCGGTGTTGTTGATCTCACGCTCCAACTGGCGAATGACCGGTGAGAACTGAGGAATGCGGTTCATCTCTTGAACCACATCCTTCACGGCTCCCGCCAACGCTCGCTCGTGTGCCCTCAGACTTTCGATATCGCTTTCGTGCATGGCCAGTTGAAGATCAATCTCCTCACGGAGATCCGTCTCCAACTGGTGCACAAGACTCAACGCGTGCTGCACCTTGGGATTGCCCGGAAGGTACCGTGCGGACAGATCGGCCAGGGTCGCCTTCTTGTCGATCAGCTTCGTGCGCAAGTCCTGGAAGGCGGGACTGTCTTCGAACTCCCGTGTCGGAACCAGGAGATCCGGACGGTTCATCACGGCGTGGCGGGCCGCGCGGAGCTTGGCTTCTTCCGTCTCGCGTCGAATGCGAACCGTCAGCAGATTCGTGCGAAGTTCATCCAGCGTGCCGAGATTGAGTCGCTGCTGCCACTCCTGATCGTAAATCCCCGATTCCACCTGCATCTGCCCGAGTTCAAGGCGCAAGTCCAGAAGACGGTCGCGCAGTCCTGCCGTCCGGTCCTCAAAGAACGACTCCAGCATGGGATTCCGGCGAACACTGATCCGCTCGACAACATAGGACGCCGTCACCGCGTCCACGATCATCTTGGCCGTTGCCGGGTTCGTATGACGGAGCCGAATCATGATCACATTGGACTTCTCGATCGGTTCCGCCTGGATGTTCTTTCGAATCCAGCGCGGTCCCGGAACTTCATAAACCAGCTCCGGATCCTCCGGAGGGAAGAGGACCGCTCGCTCCTCCACGGGCAAGTCCCGGAGACGCTCCGCGACCTCGTCCAGCGCACGCTGCAACACCGGCGTGGACTTGAGGATCTCGATCTCGGTGTTCATCTCCTCTTCCAGACCCAGATACGGGGAACGCATCTTCTGGAAGGACGAGCCCTCTTCGCGACGGATCAGGACCTTGGCGGTGGCCTGATACTCCGAGGTGGTCTTGAGGCTGGCCGAGATGCCCATTGCCAGGGTGGCGAGGAAGATCGACAGGATCACCCACTTGCGACGAAAGAGAATGGCCAGAATGTCCCGGGAGCTGAACTGCCGGGATACCTCGGCACCCTGTGAGTACGCGGATTCCATCTCGGCCATGGTCTACTGGCCCCCGTCGACGGTGATGTTTCTGCGGAGAGCGGACCGCTCGTCCACATGAATGGCGTCGTAGCCCTTGATGAATGTGTCCGGAATCGGGAAGAGTCCCCCGAAGACCTGCTCCACGAACTGTTCCATCTTCGCGACAAACTTCCGCGGCACATAGACCACATCGTCCGGCTGAAGGATCAGATCCGCAGCCAGAGACTGACCGTCCAGAACTCCATGAAGGTCCAGACGATAAGCCTGCGCGGAATGGCTGGTCTTCCGTCGGAGCAGTACCACCGACGAAAGCTTGGCATCGTGAGACACACTCCCCACGGAAGCCAACGCCTGGGTAAGCGTCATACGCTGTTCCAGTGGAACCGCCCCGGGCTTCAGGACTTCGCCAAAGACATAGGCTTTCCGTTCCCCGAAATCGACCACATTGACCGTCGTGGTCGGGTCTCGAAGAAGAGTGCTGTAGTAGGCCTCAATGTCTGCAGCCACTTCCTCAGGACGCCTGCCGAGAGCTTCCACATCTCCAATGCCGGGTGCGGTGACCATCCCGTCCGGTCGGACCCACGAGAGCGTTCGCATCTCCGGATAGAAGAGAACCTCGACCTGAATCTGATCCCCTCGCCTCAGCAGATACGCTCCCTCGCTTGCAAACTCCAGGGGAAGCCCCTTGGCCGCCACCGCTCCGACCTCTCGGACGGTCACGCCTTCGGCCTCTCTGGAAGCGCGACGCTCCACGCTTTCCCTGGTCTCAACCAGGATTCGAAGCGAGTCCGGCAGATCCCCGAACTCGTCCTCCCCCTCCCGGTAGTAGGCCGACCCGCAACCTTGCGAGCAAAGCCCAAGACCTGCAAAGAGGGCGATCAAGAGAAGCACTGTCTGGAGTTTCCGCACCTGACGACCCGCCCTTTCGCAGATTCCGGCTGTCGCTTCCATCTCCCTGGCCATTCCAGGGTTCCGTCTTCCGGATTCTCGGCATGATCCGCCGGAAACCTGAAGATCTTCGGGCACCTTTTCCTCGCGTGATGCCATTTCGCATCCCGTGAGGCTTCGTGCATGATCTCAGCAGCTACGACTTGAAGCTGGACAGGAGGGTGCCAGACATGAGCAGATTCTGCTCACGCGCGACCCGGGGGAAGGGCCTCAATCTGACACGGGAACCCGCTCATCTCCTTGCGTTGCGACCTCGAAGAAACCCGGCACGAAGCATTAGCAAGCTGTCTATAGGCTTCCCTTGGGTGCTGCAGGAACGGGGGGGAAACGCCAAAATCTACAATGTGACAGGAAGAATACCACCCACGGAACGGCAGCGTCAAGAAGCGGGAGCATCCTCTACTCTGTTCCGCAGCGCGGCGATGAGCAACGGGATCAGGAGTTCATGGTGCCCGATAAAGTCCGCGCCCCATCCTCCGTCGCGCGTCGGACGGTCCACCACATTGGCGCGTGGGCGATAGTGCCGGATCATGTCAAAGTTGACGGCCGCAAAACTCTCCACCGTGTGCCCCAGGTTCCGCGCCACGGTCAGCGCCTTCAGGAATACCTCCGGGAGCAGCACCGCCGAACCGACATTCTGCACCACGCCGCCCTCCAGTTCCGCGATACGACGCGCGAGGATTCGAAAGTCCCTGAGGCTTGCGGCCCCGATGGACGCCCCGTTCGCAGAGGGGTGCTGATGCACAATATCCGTGCCCAACGCGACATGCACTGTCGCCGGAACGCCCGCCCGCCACGCGGTCGCCAGAAAACTGGACTCCGCGTGAGGGGCTGCGCTCTCCTCCGCAAGTTCGCGTCCCAGTCGTTCTCCCAGCCCTTCTCCGGACGCTGCGGCACGATCGGCAGCTCCATTCAGAAAGTCCGCCGTCTCTGCGGACATTCCGAACGAGCCGTCGGCAAGGTTCTCCTCGACGGTTTCCGAGGTCTTTCCGAACAGAGCGATCTCTACATCATGAACGGCCGCAGCCCCGTTCATCGCCAGACAGGTAATCCACCGGCGTTCCAGAAGCGGGACCCACACGGGAGCCAGTCCGGTCTTCACGACATGGCCGCCCACCATGACGATCCACTCTCCCCCCTCTCGAACGGTCCCCTCCAGAGTCATGAGGAGTCGGCGGAAGTCTCGGGCTGCAAGGACATCCGGAAGAGACGCGACCAGATCCTCCACGGAAGGGGACTCTCCCAGGGGCTTCGCAAAATCGGAGACGCTGACCTTTCGTCCGCGCGACTCAAAAGGAAGAGCTTGCACTGCGGAGAGGTCGATTTCGTTGTATCTGCCGGTCACCACGCTTCCTCCCTGCTGCCGTGTGCCTCTTCGCCCCCCCGGTGCCATTCCCCATGGGTGGAGAGACGGTAGTCGGTCAGCGATGCCGTGACCGAACCGACCGCGATTTTTGTGCTCATCCTGACAGGCATTCTCCGTGAGTCATTCGTCAACCAGATCGTCAGACGCCCTTTCGCTGAAAAGATGCCCCCTTCTCGAATCATTGGCTCGATCACGATGCACTCATATTCTCCCGCAGGAACCTCGACGGTCTCCACACGGAGGACACGCACTTCCAGAGCATAGTTCTTCCGGTTGGCATGGCTGTCAATCAGGACCTTCTGCCCCACTTCCATCTGGAGAGTCCGGAAGTAGTAGAAGGCAGCCAGTTCATCCTGCACGAACCGGGGCAATGACACTTCCACGCCATCGTCATAACGCGCGAAGTTCTCTCTCCGGTCGAACTTGATGAGCTGGTCCTTCCGGTAGCTTCCCTCTCTCTGGTGCTTCTCGTATCGCCACGACACAAACTCCTCCGGCTCCAGGAAGCTCTGGGACCGATCCCACACTTTGTAGATCGTGGAGAAGAACGCGTTCGATCGGGCGTCCGTCCAGAGCTCCAGACAACGAACGCCGGCAATGGTGCGCAGCGGTTCCACCCCCATGGTGGCATGGCCTGCGTTGATGAAGCCATAGTCGATGGAGAACTCCAGGCGCTCTCCCGCATGAAACGGAAGTGTGTCGGGAAGCTCGGGACGCGGCAAAGGCGGAATGGCGAGACTGTCGGGCGGTCCGGCACCATGGGAAAGCGCAGGATGACCCGGAGCGACCGGAAGCACCCGAACAGCAGGCCAGTCACTGGTGATCCCGCCCCCCGCGGCAGTCGCCATCGACGGAAGAACGACCACGGACAGCAGCACACAGGTGGAGATTCTCACGACGCGACCTCTCGGGCTGACCCCGTGGTCAGCTCTTGGTACAGCGCTTCCAGACGATCCACGATCTTCCCTATATCGAACTCCCGCGCACGGATCTTTCCCTGTTCTCCCATGTCTTTTCGCAACACGCGGTCAGCCACCAGCCTCTCGATGCCCGCCGCCAGGGCCGCATCGTCTCCTGCTTCCGTCAGGATCCCCTCGCGATCGGTGCGGACCACCTCTCCGATCCCACCGACCCGGGTGGCCACCACGGGAATGCCTCGCGCCATCGCGTCCAGGAACACCGTGCCCAGTGCTTCAAACGCACTCGGGAGAAAGAAGATGTCGATCTTCTCCCAGACGGAATCCACCGCCTCCACAAAGCCGGGGAAGTCCACTCGCCCGGCAAGCCCGTACTCACGAATCCGGGTGCGGCACTCCTCAAGGAGTGGCCCCTCTCCCGCCCAGATGAAACGAGCGCCGGGGCATGCCTCTGCCACACGCCTCACCGTGTCCACCCAGACTGACGGGGCCTTCTGCGGCGTAAAGGCAGCCACGGTTCCCACGACGACCTCGGCTCCCCGGGTGCGCTCACTCTCCCGGGTGGAAACCTCGCCCACCGGGATACCGCTGGCGATCTGCGTAATGCGCTCCGCCGGGACGCCCCCGCTCAAGAGGGACTCTTTCACCGCGGTACTGATGGCGATGTAGTGGTCCGCAAGACGGGCGTACTTCCAGCGGCCAAGGACTCCGCCTCGCGGAGGGAGTTCCAGCCGTCGCGTGACGAGAATCGGACGACAGCGGGTCAGGCGGCCCGCGATCCCGCCCGCAGCATGAGCGCGGGCCGTGTGAAGATGAAGCAGATGCGGTCGAAAGCGACGGATTCCGCCAGCGAGCGTCAGCACCCCCGCGGGGTCTCCATCACCATGGATTCGGGCGGGCAGCGTGCGAAGGCCCGCGGCACGGCATCTGCGGACCAGCTCTCCACGCGGATCGCCTGCGACCAGACAGTCATGACCTCGTGCGACCAGTTCACTCACCTGGAGGAGCACTTGACGCTCGCCTCCCCGCCACGAACGCGCCGGGTCGACATGGAGGCTCCTCATGTCAGGCAGTTGCCTCCGCTGCGGCTCCCAAACCTCGGGGCACAGGGGCCTTTCCGAGACGCCGGAAGTGCGTCACTTCCAGAATGCGGAGAACCTCTCGTCCCGTGTGCTCCGCCGAGAGGCAGTTCTGAACGCGGTCGCGTCCGGCCTGTCCGCAAGCGCGACGAGCCTCTTCAGAATCCAGAAGGCCTACGATGGCATCACCCATCTCCGCGTGACTCTCCGAACGGAAGAGCTGGTCCGGCATGGTCTCTCCCACGGCGTCCAGCGTACCCGCAGCGCACCCCCCCACGACAGGAAGGCCACACGACATGGCCTCCAGGCACGCCTCATCCGGAGTGGAATGCCGCCCAACCTCACCGCTGTCACGCAGTACTTGAAGGAAGACGCTGGCAACCGAGTAGTATGCCGGTCGCTTCGCAGCCGCCACCGGTGGAACCACGCAAACGCTACGCCCAAGGCGAAGGCGCTTCGCCAGCTTCTTCCAGATTCCCTGCTCACCATTCGCAAGGACGACCAGCTTGGTGTCAGGTCGGCGCGACTTGACTTCCGCAAACGCACGCAGCACGCTCTCTTCATCCTGTGTCCAAGGATCCCACGCAGCCGAGAGCACAATCCCGCCTTCGCCCATACCCAGAGTCTGGCGCAACTCACTGGAGGGCAACTCCGGCCGAAAGCGCTCGGTATCCACACCGTCTGCAACCACATGGATCGCATGTGGGGCCACGCCCAGTTTGTAGGCCTGGAACCGACACTCTTCGGTGGGCACGAGAACCCCTTCCGCTTCGCGGAGCACCTCAGCCCATGCGCCTTTTGCGCCATCTCCCGAGGCGGTCCGCTTCACCAGTGCATTCATGCGCGAGGTTCCCAGGTGCAGGAGATACTCAATCCCTGCACGTCGCTTCAGCCAGAGGGCAAGGACTCCGGCCGGGGATACTCCATCGGCGACGACCATCCCGGGACTACTCTCCGCGGCAAATCCCATGAGTTGCTTTCGCCAAACGGATTTTCGCCAGGCAGCCGGAAGCACCGACGGGACGGGCACTCTGCGAATCTCGTAGGAGGCCTTTCGATCCATTCTGCCCACCCCGGGAATCCACGGCGCACTCACGGTCAGACGATCCGCCGGCAGATGCGCTGCAATCCGCCGAAGCGATCCGCCGTCCGGTTCATCGCTTGCGGAAAAGTCATCGGTGGCAAGCAGAATGCGAAGTGAGGGTTCCGGGACGGCCATGCTGCTTCTCCTCGTCACGCTGATCAGTTTCGTTCGGGTGAGCCCGACCCGCACAGCACCCCGCACGCCTAGTGGCGTTCATCCAGTGGCGACCGGGTTGCCGTCACCACGCGCACGATGGGATACCGAGCCGGGGGAGGCTAACAGTCCCCCTGCGGGGAGTCCACCCCGGCCTTCGTGAGAAGCTCAATCGCTGCGCGAATCACGGGCTCAGGCGGCAGGTCCTTCAAGCCCGTCCCTCCCGCTTCCGGCCGGGCATCCACCGTCTTGTGAGGGCCGTTCCGAGGCGTCCATCCCTGCGGCGCGGTGTCTCCAAAAACGCCCACCGTCGGCGTTCCCTGCACAATCGCCATGTGCCGCCCCAGACAGTCCGGAGCCACAACCACCTTCGCCATCCCCAAGAGAGCCGCCATGACACGCAAGGAGGTCCCGGGGGACAGAACCGCCGTACCCTTCGGTGCTGCGGCGACAATCGCGCGGGCGTCCCTCTCTTCCGGCGGTCCCCACAGGACCAGGGACGGCTGCCCCGTCACCCTTGCCAGCCCCGCCGCCACTCCGGCAAAACCGGCGACGGTCCATCGCTTCGCTGCCCAACTTCCCGCCGGGAGAATCATGGTCGGCAGTTCGCCCGACGCGAAGCCCGCGGTGCGAAGAACCTCCCGCGCCTCCTCGCGATCCTTCCGTTCGAGCGCCACCCCGGCCCGGGCTTCGCCACTCCATTCGATTCCGGCCTGCCGAAGGAAGTCCAGCAGCGTCTCTCCCGCGTACCGGTCATCTTCACTCGGACTTCCCCGAAAGCGCGGGATGCGAATGTTGTAAGCGAATCTCCTCACCCCGCGATCCAGCCCGACTCGGTACCTCGCTCCGGAGAGCATACTCAAGACGGCCGTTCGCGGATTGGAGAACAAGTCCAACAGCAGATCATACTCCCCGGCGCGCACCCATCGGATTGCCGCCTTCATGTCGCCCCCCTGCAGCCGCGCCGCGCGATCCTCCCCGCCGGAGCTGACGCCTCCCAGAAGAAAGACGCGGTCGAGGCGCGGGTCCGGAATCAAGAGAGGTCCGGACGGCGTCGAGGACAGAAACGCAAGCGAAGCCTCCGGCCATGCGCGCTTCAACGCGTCGAGGACTGCGGAAGCCAGCACGACATCGCCCAGACCTCTTGGCCTCAGGATCAGTACCCGAAGCGGTCGAAATGTCTGCGGGATCATTGTCGGGACCTCGTTGCTTCCCACAGGCGGGCGTACTTCTGAAAGACGCCGTATGCGGACAGCGCACACAGAATGAGTCCCTGCGTGCCGTCCCGAAAACCCATGCGGAAGAAGTACTGCTTCATGAATCGCGCGGGCGGCCTCAACACGATGTCGTGGATCCGCCCGCGTACTCCACGCGCCGCCAACTCCTCCGCACCCTTCGCCGAGTATCCTTCGATCTTCATCAGCCACGCACCGAGATCGCGGCAGGGGTGGTGTTCCAGCGCAGTCTGCAATGTGCCTGCCGAACCGCGAAGGGACACCTCCTCATGGATGCGGCGCTCTTCATAGCTCCCCAGACGACGGTCGAACAGCCGAAGCACGCGATCGCTCTGCCAGCCGCACCCACGAATGTCGCGTCCCAGGAACTCGCTCCGCCGGCGAAGCCAGTACCCTGCACGGGGCGAATCAGACCGAAGAACCTCCTCAATCTCACACCGCAGTTTCTCGGGAACGCGCTCGTCCGCATCGAGAATCAGTACCCAGTCGTGCGTCACTTTGGCGAGTCCCCAGTTCTTCTGGGTGGCGTATCCATCGAACTCTCTATGGATCACGCGGGCCCCGCGCTCTCGCGCGACGTCGGTAGTGCGGTCCCGACTGCCGGAATCCAGCACGACCACCTCGTCCGCGAACGCGCAACTCGCCAGGCAGTCCGGAAGGTGGCCCTCTTCGTTCAAGACCGGAATCAACACAGAGAGCCGCCTCATGCGTCGGCCGCCACGCGCCCGGCAGCGATCGAAGTGCCTACCAGAAAACAGAGGAGAGCGAGAATCTCTGAATCGCCGAAGTTCCAGTGCACCAGTCCCGCAATCAGGAAGCCAAACACGCTCGCCTCGGTCCCTTCCACAATGGCGCGCAGGTAGGTATCGCTGCGCACTTGCATATGGGCCCTCTGCAAAGCGCGCAGCATGGCGGCCACCAGTGCGAGGAATGCCAGAAGCCCCGGGATCCCCATGGATGCCGCAATCTGCAACGGCACCGAATACATGTGTCCTTCCGGGGCGGCTCCCGGATCCGCAACGCGTACGTATTCGTCCCGGAGGTCATGCAGTCCCCATCCGGTCCAGGGATCCTCGGCGAAGAGACGCACTCCATTCGTCCAGATGGTGGCCCTTTCCTTCACACCGGAACTCTGCGGATCGAAAAGATCGTGCGCCGTTTCACCGACCGGGCCTGGTGCGAACCACGCCAGAACCAGGGCCCCCACGGCCAGAAGGACCACGGCCGGCTTCCCGCGCCGCACACCCAGCACGACCGCTCCCCCGGATGTCCCGAGCCAGGCACCCGGAAGACAACCCAGCACCTGCACGGCCAGCATGGCTCCGGCGGCCAGCCCGGCGCCCCATCGATAGGACACCCCGACGCTCCGGCAGGCGGCGAGCGTACAGGCCGGGAAGGTGCAGAGCAGAAGAAGCCCGGAGTTGGTCAGGTAGAATCCGTGGAAGCCGCCGATGTGCGCGGCACCCGGTTCCATTCCCTCCGCGAGGATGAAGGCCACGATGCCATAAAGAGAGGTGGCTCCCGCCCCGAAAAGCAGTGCCATGAAGAGACGCCCGAAGCTCCATCGGCGGCGAAGTACAAGGGTCGGCCAGAAGAGCATCAGGAAAAGCGGCAACTTCTTCAACTTCACGAAACTCGCGCCCGGATCCACCGCGAACAGCGTTGCCAGAAGAGCGGCCACCATCCACCCCGACACGGCCAGTTCCAGACCCGTTCGGCGCCACGCTCGCTGGAGGGCTTCTCGGGGTTCAGGCAGGAAGCTGATGATCCCGGCCACGACCATGGCTGTCTGGCTCAGGAAGATGGAGATGCTCGCAGCCAGCGCATACACGACGAGGAGGTACTCCGGGAGCTTCCTCACATCATCCTCCCGCAAGAATGCTCTGGTAGAGAGCGGCAGTCCGCTCCACCGTGCGGTTCACATGAAAGCGATCCCGCGCCCTGTCTCGCGCACTCTCCCCCATTTCCCGCCGAGCATCCGCGTCATCCAGCAGCCCGGCAAGCGCATTCGCCAGTGCGCGGACATCCCCGGGCGGTACAAGGATCCCCGCACCGTCGGCGAGGGCTTCGCGATTCCCTCCCGCATCCGTGGCGATACACGGAAGGCCCCGCGCCATCGCCTCCAGCAACGCCAACGAAAACCCCTCAATGGAGGAGGGCAGCACGAAGACATCCAGGAGTCCCAGTACCGCCGCGACCTCGCCGATATACCCAAGGCAGTGGAGCCGGCTGCCCTCCGGCAGCTCGCGGGCAAGACTCAGGAGTTCCGGATCTTCCTCCACTCCGGCAAAGAGAATCTCCACGGGCCTCTCCAGGCGAATGACCGCACGAAGGAGGTCTTCCTGCGACTTGCGCCGGGCCACGACCCCCACAACCGGCGTTCCCGGGTCGAGGTTCAGCCTTTGACGAAGTTCAGACGACTCCCCGGAAGACGGCGCCACCCGGTCCATGGGCAGGCCGTTCAGGATGGTGTGAACCCGCTCCTCGGGAACCCCCGCCGCCACGACCTGACAAGCCACACGCTCCGACACGCAGACGATCGCATCCGTGGTGGCCGCGTCGAAGGCAGCGCGGACGCGCCCTCCTGTGGTGAGCGGGACATTCCTTCGCGTATGTACGACCGCGCCGCGAAACCCCAGGACTCGTAGATAGGAAGCCAAGTGCCGGTCCAGCGACGCGTGGGCATTGACCACATCGATCTCATGCTCCCGCACCCAGCGTCGCCAGCGGAAGGCATCCGCCACGAGACCCGGCCCGCGAGAGAGATCCGTCTCCACCAGCGTCACGGGATCCGCGGCCAGCGCCGCCGCAAGGCGACTCTCTCCCCGACATGCCACAAACACACGATGCCCTCTTTCAGCAAGGCCCCGACAGAGCCAAGTGATGGATCGCGTGGCGCCGCCCAGATCCCCCTGGTGGGTCATCTGCAATATATTCACTCGGTTCGTCCGGTTCTCTCCAGAATCACTTCAAGGAGATTCGTCGAAGAGTGGTCCTTGGGATCACCGACAATCACCGTTCGCCCTCCCAGAGAGGCCGTCATCTCCCGCTCGGGGACCGATTCCTCGGTGTAGTCGGTTCCCTTCGCGTGGATGTCCGGTCGAATCGCCCGGAGAACAGCCTCCACCGTATCTTCGCCGAAGAGCACCACCCGATCGACTCCACGCAGCGACGCCACCATCTCCGCGCGCTCGCGTGCGCAGACAAAGGGACGACCCGGGCCCTTGTGCCGGGCTGCGGAAGCATCATCGTTCACCGCCACGATCAGGAAGTCCCCCACGCTTCGAGCCCCCAGCAGATAGCGGACATGCCCCACATGCAGGAGATCGAAGATCCCGTTCGCCAGAACCACACGAAGGCCGGACGCGTCCGCTCGCAGCTGCCGGACTTCGGCCGCCAGTTCATCCAGTTTCAGGACACGCTCATTACAGTCCCGCAAGTCTCGCCACCTCTCCGGGGGTCGTCGTCGCGGCCCCATGCTTGGTGACCACGATTCCCGCCGTGATGCTGGCCAGACGCGCCGCATCCGCCGGGGAGGCGCCGGCAGCGATCGCCAGCGTGGTCGTCGCTGCAACGGTATCCCCGGCGCCCGTGACATCGGCGGCTTCGGCTTCGCCCCACGCGGGAATCTCCACCGGCGCGCTGCTTCCTTCTGAGACGATCATCCCGTCGCGTCCCCGGGTCACCAGTGCAAAAGAGGCATTCAGCCTCTCTCGCAGACGATCCGCCACCTGGCCGTGGTCTTGTCCCGGGTCTCCCCCCACCGCCTGCGCCGCTTCTTCTTCGTTGGGCGTCGCGAAGGTGACGCCTCGAAATGCTCTCAGCCGGTATCGGGAGTCCGCGCAGACCGGAAGACCGCGCGCATTCGCTACGGCCAGCACTTCCTCAATCACGCGATCCGTCAGCGTGCCGTACCCGTAATCCGACAGAATCACGGCATCCGCCTGCCGGGCCCACTCCACGCCCCGCGCAAGGAGGGCCTCTTCGGCCTCCGACGAGACGGGGGCTTCATCCGCTTCGTCGATGCGAAGAACCTGCTGCTTCTGGCCATGTGCCCCACCGGCCATGACCCGTGTCTTCCGCACGGTGGGGCGTACCGAGTCCCGCACGATCGAAGCGGTCTCAATACCCCGGCGCTCGAACTCCGCGACCAGACGGTCCGCGGTCGCTCCCGGACCGACAATCCCAACCGGCACGGGCACGCCGCCCAGAGCCGCAACATTCAGTACGGCATTGCCAGCGCCTCCCGGAATCACTTTCCCGCCCACACGCTGCAGGATCAAGACGGGTGCTTCCCTGGAGACGCGGCGCGTTTCCCCGTACACATATTCGTCCGCGACGAGATCGCCCAGTACCAGCACACGAATCCCCTTCATGCGTCGAAGAAGTTCGGCGAGCCTTGCACGGTGTCCGTCCAGCGTCATGCGCTCCCCCGATTCAGAATCGTCTCCACATCCGCCAACACTCGCTCCACGGCAATCCCGAGGAGACAACCGTAGCCTATCCTGCACGCTCTGCGAAAGCACGGTGCGCAGGAGAGTCTCTCCTGAACAATCCGGTGCCCCTCCCCGCGAGGCCCGGTCCACAGCGGACTTGTGGAACCGAAGATGGCCACCACCGGAGTGCCCACCGCAGCGCACAGATGCATGGGTCCGGTGTCGTTGGTCACAAGTGTGTCCGCACTATGGAGGATTGCGGCCAATGTTCCGACTGTCGTCTTCCCTGTCAGATTCGTCACCGTTCCCGACACGCCCGACAGCACCTCCTCCGAAATCGCATGATCGGCGGGGCCGCCCACGAGGGCAACATCCAGCCCTCGATCGAGCAGGGCATTCACCAGGGCGGCATAGCGTTCGACCGGCCAGCGCTTCGCGGGGCCATAGCTGGCCCCGGGCTGCAATGCCACGCGAGGAGGTCCCGTCTTCGGCCAGAGACCCGCCGCGGCTTCCACCCATTCCCCACGCGGCACGATGCGGGGTTCGTCCGTCGGATGGGTCTCTCCCCAGAGGTCTCCCAGTTCCCGGTAGTTCTCCACCTGATGCCGATCCCTGCGCCAACGAGCGGACGCCAACCGGTCCGTCAGGAGGAGTCCCCTCCGCGCCGTCGCAAAACCTCCGCGTCTTGCGACTCCACCGCGAAACGCCCTCCATGCACTCCCGAAGGAATCCGGCCCGAGAAGCACGCGATCAAACGCTCCCTCTCGATACGCATCCACCTCGGTCCCGCGTTCAAACTCGCGCACAGCGCAGGGAACCGGAAGCCCTCGGAATAGATCACCCAGTCCCTGAGTGCACAGGACCGTCACATCCTTCTCCGCATAGACCCGCCGGAGGGCCATGGGGATTACTGTCGCCATCACCGCGTCCCCCAGCCAGCCCGGAGCGCGAAATGCCACGCGACCCTCGCTCATGCGGGTTCCTCCCTGACGATTCCTTCCGCCGCCGGTCCGGGGCGGGAGGAGGCTGCGGCAGTGGCCATTCGTCTGGCCGCCGCGCGCACCGCTTCCACCGGCAGCGAGTCCAGATCCGCACCCGGCGCGGCCAGCACTTCGACCCCCACATCGGCGGGACACCATTCCGCAGCGTCCGTCGGTCCGAAGAGCGCCAGCGTGCTCGTCCGTGTGGCGGCTGCAAAGTGCAACACGCCGGTGTCGTTGGCCACGATCAGATCCGCTTCCGCCATGCTGCCGGCCAGTTCCCGGATTCCCATCGAAGGAAGGCGCGGAAGAGCGCCCTCAGCGGCTGCCTCCGCCTCATGCAGAAGGTGCTCCTCGCCGGGTCCCGCCGCCAGCACCACGCGATGCCCGTCGCGCACCAGCGCCGACGCAACCTCGCCGAACCGCGCCGCACTCCATCGGTTCGGAATCTTCCCGGCCCCCGGATGCAGCACCACGCGAGCACTCCCCGCCCTGCCGGGACCGATGGCCGCATCCAGCGACAGCCGCCCCTTGCCCGCCTCCTGTTCCGTGAGGAAGATCTCGCAGCGGCGGTCCCCACCGTCCGCGCCCAACGGCGTCACAAGATCCAGGTTGACATCCGACTGGTGTCGGCCCGGCGTTGGAGCCGGAAGGACATGATGGAACAACCCCGATGCCATGTCCGCTCCCAGACCCCCCGGACCGGCTCTCCCCACACGCTGCCTCGCTCCTGAAAGCACCGCGATCCACGCGGCCGTCACGGAAAACGCCACCGTGTTCATCACGATGGCCACCTCATACGCCGGGGACCGCAATCGCCTCAGGAACGCGAGCGCTCTCCTCGGAGAACTCCGCAACGCCGCCTTGTCAAAGAGCAGAACCTCATCCAGATGCGCGTTTCCCCGCACCGCTTCGAGGTTCTCCGGCCCGGCCACAAGGTCAATCCGCGCATTCGGAGCACACGCACGCACCGCACGAAACACCGGCGTCGAGAGGAGCATGTCGCCCAGTTGGTTGTGCTGGCGGATGAGGAGGACGGAGGCCGCACACCGAAGATCCGGCGAACTCTCCCCGGCAGTAGCGGTTCCTTCCCCAAGAACCCGGCCAAGCGCATGGGACAGAAGCCGCTTCCCCCGTCTCTCCATGTGTTTTCGCACCATCACGAAGCCTCACTCCTCATGCGCGATTCCACCGCGAGCCATACCTGCTCCTCGGAAATGTCCGTCAGGCAGCGCCCATGCGCGTACCGACAGCGGTTCGGTCCATGGATATCGCACGGGCTGCACGAAATCCCCGTGTGAATCACGGTGGAGGCGGAGTCCAACGGCCCGAATCCCAGGTCGGGGTGGGTGGCCCCGAAGACCGCCACCACGGGAACGCCCACCGCTTCGGCGACATGCAGCAGTCCGGAATCATTGGTCAGAGCCACTCCGCACTCCGCGACGACTTCGGGCAGACGCTCAGGATCCTCACCCGCTCGAATCTCCACGGAGCCTTGCGGAATACCGCCTGCCACCTCTTCGAGCAGCGCGCGCTCATCCGCGGCTCCTGCGATCACGACGCTCCCGCCCGCTTCCGTCACACGGCGCCCGATGCCGGAGAACCGACTCGGTGCCCATCGCTTCAGCGCGCGGCCCCCTCCGGGTGCGAGGAGGACACGCGAAGGGTTGGGCGTCCCATTCACCGCAAGCCTCGGGCGCCGGCTCAAGACCGGGATGTTCGCCTTCTTCAGCACGCTGAGGGTTCGGTCCACTGCCGGGTCCACATGGAATCTCCAGGTCCCCAGTGCCCGGCACATCACGAGCGCGCGCCGTCGCACGGACTGCTTCGATGCGCGTAGTACCCGCTGCCGCCGCACTCCCCGCAGGAGGCGACGGCTTCGCCCCGTGGCCGACAGATCCACCACCAGTTCCCACTCCCGTTCCGCCACCCCCGGGGGAAGGCCCGCATGTCCTCCTTCCCACTCATGCAGTGCGTCAATCTCCGCACAGGCGGAGAGGATCCGCCCCAGCGGGCGCCTGGCCAGATAGGCAATGTGCGCATCGGGATACGCCGCGCGAAGACCCGCGGCGACCGGCTGCGACAGGACGATGTCTCCCAATGCCGAAAGGCGGCAGATCAGGATCGACTGCGGGGCACTCATTCCGCGCCCCGGGCATCGGGCCGGTCCAGCGCGAACTGGCCTTCGCAGAGACGGGAGTACAGTCCCCCCTTCGCCTGGAGGGTTGCGTGGTCACCCGTTTCCACGACGCGCCCCTTGTCCAGCACCACGATCCGATGCGCGTTCCGAACCGTCGAAAGCCGATGCGCAATCACGACCGCTGTCCGACTCTTCATCAGATGGTCAATCGCCTCCTGCACCTGCGCTTCACTCTCCGAGTCCAGCGCCGAGGTGGCCTCGTCGAAGATGAGGATCTCCGGATTCCGATAGATCGCCCGCGCGATGGACACTCTCTGCCGCTCTCCGCCGGAGAGCCGCGTTCCCCGATCCCCGATGATCGTGTCATACCCCGAGGGGAGATTGCGGATGAAGGCCTCCGCGTTCGCGGCACGCGCCGCCGCAACCAACTTCCCCTCGTCGGGAGACGGGTCTGCAAACGCAATGTTCGCACGGATGGTGTCGTGGAAGAGGATGGTCTCCTGCGTGACGATTCCCAGAAGGCCGCGGAGATCATCCAGTCGCAGTTCCTTCAGATCCACACCGTCCAGAAGAACCCGGCCCGACTCCGGATCGTGGAAGCGCGGGATCATATCCACCAGCGTCGATTTCCCGGAACCGCTGGGCCCGACGACCGCCACTACCTCACCGCGAGCCACCGTCAAGGAGACATCACGAATCACGGGAAGATCCGGTGCATACTGAAAGGACACGGCATCAAACACAAGCCGATCCCGGAATCCGGTCACCGCCTTCGCATGCGACTGCTCCCGCACCTTCGGTTCGGTATCCAGTATGTCGAAAATCCGGGCGGCGGCCGCGTCGCCTTCTTCCAGATGTGTGTGGATCTGGGTGAGCCCACGCACCGGATGCTGAAGCGAAACCATGGCCGCGAGGAAGATCACGAACCACTCCGGCGAGAGCCCGGTACCGTCCATTACCCGTGTGCCGCCGTACCACAGAACGAGAACCGCGCCGAGCGCACCCATCCACTCGGCAATGGGCCCGGCCAGAGACGCCACGCGACGAAGGCGAACCACGCTTCGCAGGTAAGAGCGGGTCTTTTCGAGGAACCGCGCCAGCGCGAAGCCCTCCGCGCCGAAGGCCTTCACCACGCGAATCCCCGTGACCGCCTCGTGAAAGAGCGTGGACACATCGCCCATCTCCTCTTGAGCCAGGCGCGATCTGCGCCGAATGCGCCGACCGATCGCCCGGATGATGATCGAGAGGAGCGGGAAGACCACCACGCACAGAAGAGCCAGCCGCCAGCTCGCGACAAACACGATCACTCCGTACACCAGCACCAGAAGAATGTCGCGAGGGAGACTCCGGAACATCGAGGAGACTCCCTTGCGCACGACCGCCACATCATTGGTGGCTCTCGAGAGGAGATCCCCGGCGCGACGACCGGCGAACCATCCCATGGAGAGCGTCTGCAGGTGGGTGAAGAGCGCGTCCCGGAGGTCTTTCAGCACCCGTTCTTCGAGGGTGACGGCGGCGATCGCCTGAAGATAGCCAAACAGGCCTTTCAGGAAGAACGCGGCGATCAGAAACGCGCAGACCCGCAGCAGAGCCTCACGCGGCGAATCGGAGAAGAAACGGTCGAGCGCCCAAGCCTGAACGGAGTGGCGGAATGTCTCCAGGACGCCAGCCCCTTCGGGAAGGGGCCCCACTGAAGGATCGCCTCCCGCAAAGAGGAGGTCCAGAAACGGGAGGATCATGCCCAGAGAGACGCCGCTGACGAGGGCATACACCGCCGTCGCCGCCAGAGTGGCGGCCAGCAGAGGACCGTGCCGGAGTACCATCCGGAATAGACGAAGCTTCGTACCGGGAATCATGGGGAGAGAGGGTAGTGGGGATCTCAGGCGGGGTCCAGTCGGATGGTCTCCCCAGCCGGAGAGTCTTCAGCCGCCCGGGAAGTGTCCCTCTCCTGCGGTTCCGGGGGCATCCTGCCTTCGCGGACGGAATCCGCCAGCTCCAGGAAGTCGGCCGAGACCACTCGATCCCCGGGACGATAGCGAATAATCCGGCATCGACCCGATTCAGGAGGAGTCCATCGCGCTCCATCCTCCGCGCCAAACAGACCGATGGAGGGAATCCCCAATGCGACGGCAACATGGAACAGGTCCGTATTCCCGGCCAGGAAAAGATCACAACCGGCAAGGCACGCCAGGACATCCCGTGTCCCGCGTGGCGCAATATCCAGCGTGGGCGTGCTGAGCGCGTCCTGAAAGGCCTCGGTCCATGACGCGCCACTGCCATCCGTCAGAACAATCGGCTCCGCTTCGCGCTTCTCCGCGAGCGTCTCTACCAGCCACGCAAGTTTCTCAGGCGACGGATGGAATCCGCAGCGACCCGCTCCCGGATCCACGCCAACCAGCAGCTTCGCGCGACCCGTTCTCCGAAGGTCCAGCAGACGCCGGGCGTACTGCAGATCCTTTACCGGCAGGTCCAACCCGGGAAGCAGCGACTCGGAAGGAATGCCCAGAAACGAGAGAAAGCCCGGTTCCCGAACCGGCCGGTACCCCGGAGCCACCGCCGTAGTGATGACGAGGTTCAGCCCCGCGTCGAAGCCCTGCGGGTGCACTCCCACTCTCAGGCGTGCACCGCAAAGACCCATCAGGATTCTCTCCAGCCGGGCGTCCCCTTCGTCGAAGGCCACCGCCATGTCAAATGACCGGCGCCGCAGATCTCGAACCGTCTCCCAGAATCCGCGGGAGAGAGCGGACCCCGGTGCAGCGGACCAGGGAATGACTTCGAAGATCTCCGAGCGCGCCTCCAGCACACCGACGGTTTCGGGACTGGCCAGTACATGGATCCGAGCCAGCCGGAACCGTTCCGCCAGCGCGCGCGCGGCGGGCAGTACGGACAAGAGGTCCGCGGTTCCCCCTACGGCGCAGAGCAGAATGTCACGGGTTGAATCCAGCGAGTCCCCGAAACTCAGCGAAGCCCCTCGGGCACGCCGGGCGAGCAACAGCTCCAATGCTCGGAACACCAGTGGCTCCAAAGCTCTGGCAATGCCACCGCCGCGAACGCGCCTTCCCGAGTCTACCCGCATGTCTCAAGTACCTCGGCCCAGTAGCGTCCCGCGTTGAAGACCTCCGGGAACTCGTACACTCCGCAAAAGTCCTCCCGGGAGTCCTCGTCCGTTTTGCTGAGAATCTCCGCGTCAATCAAGTTGAACACAATCTCCCCGAAGTCCTCCGTCGACCGCACTCCCCACTCTTCGAAGACGGCCTCGGCCAGGAGTCCGAATCGGTCCAGAGCATACAGGCGAATGGCCTCCAGCAGTTCCCGCCCGGAGACATGGGTGCCGGTCGCGTAGACCACCTGGCTGGCATAGGCGACCGCCTCCCGAACGAAGACATAGGCACGCGCGTGGTAGCGTTTGTCCCGCGCAAGCAGCTCCCGCATGGCCCGGCTCGCTTCCGATTCGGTGTACACGGAGCGCCCCTTCACCTGACTGGAAGAACTCAGTTCTCGCCATCCCGCGACGGTGCGACCGCACCGCAGGGGAAAGATGCTTCCGAAAACATACTCCGTCGAAAAACCGCCGCGATCAAGAAGATCCCGCACCTTCCACCGCGCGAAACTCCACTTTCACGCCTTCCGCCTCCGGACGCACCCAACTCTCGCAAGCCGTGTCGTCCGTTTCCGGATGGTCCAGCACCCAGTGCAGACCTCGGCTCTCCCGCCGGCCTCGCGCAGCCTCGGCCAGGAGCCTGCCGACCAGCGTGATATTCCTCAACTCCGCCAGATCGGTATTCGGCTCCCACTTTCGGTAGCGAGCCTCAGCCTCCTTCAAGCGGATCGAGAGTCGAGCACACGCCACATCCAGGCTGGCCCGCGTTCTCGCTAGGCCCACAAAATCCCACATGAGGCGGCGCACCGAATCCCACTCATGGTCCAACACCACTCCCTGATCTGGTCGTGGAGCCGCCGTACCCGGCCCGGCCGGGGGGGGAGGCGGGGGTCCCACTTCCGCTTCCGGAGGCACTTGCGCGGCCCGGTTCGCGTAGACCAGAGCCTCCAGGAGCGAGTTCGATGCGAGCCGATTCGCACCGTGAACGCCGCTACACGCCACCTCACCTGCCGCAAACAGGCCCGCCACGCTCGTCCTCCCGAACTCGTCCACCGGAAGTCCGCCGCACATATAGTGGGCCGCAGGCACCACCGGGATCGGGTCCACACCCGGGACGATCCCATGCAGCGAAAGTCTCTCCGAAATCCCGGGGAAACGCTCCACGAAGAGCTCGTTTCCGATCGAAGAGACATCGAGCAGCACGAACTTGTCGCCACGGCGCTTCATCGCGCGGTCCATTTCTCGAGCCACGACATCTCGCGGTGCCAGCGATCCCAGCTCGTGTCGCCCGGCCATCAGTTCCATGCCTGCCTGATCTCTCAGGACCGCACCTTCGCCACGAACTGCTTCGCTGATCAGAAAGGTCTTCTCGTCCGGGTGAAACAGGCAGGTCGGATGGAACTGCACGAACTCCATGTTCACCACTTCGCATCCGGCCCGGGCCCCCATGGCCACGCCGTCCGCCGTCGCGATGTCCGGATTGGTCGTGAATGTGTAGACCTTCCCGCCGCCACCGGTGGCAAGCATGGTCTGGCGCGCATGCGCAAGACCTACCCGCCCTGACTGGCAATCCAGGTAGAGCGCCCCGTGGCAGCGCGACTGCCCGGATGCGTCCGGCCCCGTCCAGAGGTCCAGCGCGAAGTGGTTTTCCAGAATCTCGATGTTCTCCCGGGAAGCGATCGCGGCCAGAAGGGCGCGTTCGATCTCGCGGCCCGTCAGGTCCTTTGCATGGACGATCCGCCTCCGTGTATGCCCGCCCTCGCGCCCCAGTGAGAAGCCACCCGTTTCCGTCCTTGTAAAGTCCGCTCCCAGTTTCACGAGTTCCCGAACCAGCTCCGGCCCCTCCCGCACAACGCGGTCGACGGCATCCCGTCGGCAAAGGCCGGCACCGGCAACCATGGTGTCTCGAATGTGCAACTCGAAACTGTCCGCCGGATCCGTCACGGATGCCACGCCTCCCTGTGCATGGTTCGTGTTGGATTCCGTGGAGGTCTTCTTCGTCAAGAGGAGCACTCGTCCGTACCGCGACGCCTTCAGCGCGTAGGAGAGCCCCGCGATGCCACTCCCGAGCACGAGAACATCGCAGGTCTTCCGGTCAGTCATTGCCAGCCTCCCGAATCCGGGCCACCACCCATTCCACGAGCGCGTCTCCGCCTTCAGCGTGAACGCTGAGATCGAATACGACGGGGGCGGGGAGGCCTCCCCCACCAGGCCATCGAACCGCATCCTTGGCAGTCATGGCAATCCCTTCCGCCCCCTCAACGCGAACCTGCCTGCTCACCGCTTGTACATCGGAATGCGTGAAGGCGTGATGGTCCGCCCAGCGAGAGGCTCCGGTCAGCGCCACTCCTGACCGAATGAGGGACTCCTCGAACGACTCCGGGACGGCCACTCCCGACACCGCATGAAGAGGCGCGGATGCGGGAAGCATACCGACCACGCGGGACTCCAGCGCGACTCGAAACACCGGCCCTGCCCCGGGCCACTCCGGGGGTACATCCGGGAACCCGTCTCCACGATTCACCAGAACCAGCGCGGAAGCCCGCGTGAGGGCCTTGGGCCGCTCCCGAAGGGACCCCGCCGGGATGAGGCGCCTCGGTGACCTCTCCGCTCGAAGATCCCACAACACCATGTCCACATCCCGCCTGAGGCAACGGTGCTGGAATCCGTCGTCCAGGAGAGCCACGCGCGTCCCCGCGCTGGCCAGCCGGGCCACCCCTTCCCTTCGAAGGGGGGACACAATGACCGGAACGCCCGGGAGACCGATCGCAAGGAGCACGGCTTCGTCGCCATCCCGCTGCACATCCGGGTGACCGGGGTCCACTCGCCGGGCCTGCTTTCCCCCTTCTGAACGGTACCCCCGCAGCACGACCCCCGGAAGCTCTCCCCTCGCGAGCAGTTCCCCCGCAAGCCAGCGAACAACCGGCGTCTTCCCGCTTCCGCCCACGCTCAGCGCGCCCACTGACACGACGGGGATCGGGACCTCTCGGCAAGGCAGAAGGCGGTGGTCATGAAGCTTGTGGAATGCGCCGGAGGCCATGCCGTACACGAAGGAGACTCCGCGTGCCAGTCCGGGCGGCCAGTGCCCGCCCACCCTTCGCAGCCCCCGGTGGTCCATGACGGGATGCTTCAACGAAGGACTCCCCTCTCGCGCAGGAAGGCCACCGTGTCGGCCGCGGCTCCGGTCCCTTCCGCCGCCACCTCCCAGGCGCGACGGCCTTCCGCGGCACTCTCGTCCGGATGCAGCAAGGCGCGGCAGACTTCGTCCGCCAGCGTCTGCGCTCCGTCCACACGACGCGCCGCCCCGACCCTCTCCAGGCGGGCCACGGCGTCTTCGCAGGTCTCCGTGTGCGGCCCCACAAGCACCGGCCGACCCCCAGCCGCCGCTTCGGTCGGGGTGTGGCCGCCCAGAGGCACAAGGCTCCCTCCGATGAATGCGACGCACGCCCGCCGGTACACCTCCGGCAAAACCCCCATGCGATCCACAAGAGTCACGCTCCACCCGGATTCTTCCGCCTGGACAACCGGCGTTCGGTCCTCCCACCTCCTTACCCGCCATCCCGCCTCCTCCGCAAGGCGAGCGGCGTCTTCGAAACGGTTCGGATGCCGGGGCGCGAGAAGGAGTTCCCCCGGGGCCGCCATCCTCTCCGCAACGAGCGCGAGTGCCTCCAGCACAATCTCCTCTTCGCCGGGGCGCGTGCAGGCGGCCGCCCAGCGGACGGAATCGGGATCGGGAGCGGTGTAGGCCTCCGGAACGCGGTCGTCCTTGAGATCACCCGTCACGCGCAGTCCATCCGGGCGCCCCCCCAGTGCACGGAAGCGCGCCGCGTCCTCTTCCGTGCGAGCCGCGACCGCTCCCGCGCTGCCCAGCATCTCCCGATAGATCGGACCCGCCCACCGCGCCCGGCGGAAGCCGCCCGGCGAGATTCTCCCGCTCACGATCCCCCAGGGAATCCCGCGAGCTGTCACCTGTCCGAGCAGTTCCGGCCACAGCTCCGTCTCCACCAGAAGGAGCGCCCGGGGGCAAAGGCGATCCAGCGCGCACGCCACAGGTCCGGGTGCGTCAAACGGCAGGTGGAACGGCCCGAAGTCCGGGTTCAGCGCTTCGGCTCGCTCGCGACCGGTGCGCGTCATCGTCGACACGGCAATCGGAATGGACTCGGACCGGGCACGCATCGCACGAATGAGGACCTCCGCAGCCCCCAGCTCTCCGACGGAGGCCGCGTGAATCCACACGGGCGAAGACTCCCCTCCGACCGGAGCCTGCCCCATCCGCTCCGCGAGTTCTTCCGTCCTGTTCCGCAGAACGAGCCGGGGAATGCCCAGCTTCAGCGCAACCCGCCATGCGACACGGTACATGCGAACTCCCGCGCTCATCCCGCCACCCGATCCGTGCCCGGCGGCATGACCGCGCCCGAAGCGTACGAGCACGCCTTGGTCTCGACAGCGACCAGGGCGCTCTTCAGGCTTTCGCAGTGGCGCTCGATATCCGCCGGCGCTGCATCGCTCTCTACGCACAGCGGCCTGCCATACGCCACGAACACGCGTGCGGCAGGAAGTGGAAGGAGAAAACGGTCCCATGACGACGCGTGAAACGCACGCGTCGCCGCCACTCCCAGCGGGAGAATCGGGACCCCCGCGCGACTTGCCATGACCACGACCCCCGGACTGACGGACCCGCGAGGGCCACGGGGGCCATCCGGAGTGATCCCCAGGTCATGGCCTGCTTTCGCGCACTCCACCAGCCTCGCCAGCGCCTCCCGCCCGCCCCGGCTGCTGGACCCGCGAACAGACTCATAGCCGAGATGGCCGGCGACGGCCGCAATCCGGTCGCCGTCGCGACTTTGACTCGCGAGGATGTGGATGCCCCGTCGCCGGTGCGTATAGACCAGCGGAAGAAGGACTCCGTGCGTGAAAGCGTAGATCACCGGTCCGCCCATGCTGCGGGCGCGGACCGCGTTCTCCCGGCCCACATGTCGCACGCGCCAGGTGGTCCCCAGGCTCAGCACCACGCTGTGCCCCAGCGTTCGCACCACGAGATCCACCGCCCGCGCGATCTGCTTCCCCGAAGCACGCCCCCGGCTCATCCCGCAGCCTCCAGTATGCGTTCCGCAACACGACGCGACGCCCCCGGTGTCCCGAGGCGTTTCTGAAGCCCTCTCAAGCTCCGGCTCATCGCTTCACGCGACGCAGGGTCGCGGAGGAGATTCAGTACGAATGGGGCAATCGCTTCGGGCCTGGCCCTGTCCTGCAGAAACTCCGGCACCAGCTCCCCGCCGTGAACAATGTTCACGAGCGAGATGTGCGGAATCTTCACGAGCCGCTTCCCCGCAAACCAGGTGATGCGCGATGTCCGGTACAACACCGCCAGCGGAGTCCCGGCAAGGGCGCTCTGGAGCGTCGCGGTGCCGGAGGTCACCAGAAGGACATCCGCGGCCGCCTGAATGAGCTCGGCGCCGCCTGAAACTCGCTGGATGGGAGAGTCTCCCTCGGCCTCGGTCTCCACCCGGCAGGTTTCCTCCGGAATCCCCGGCGCCACGCTGCATACGGCCTGCACATTCCGCACTTCGTCCCGAACTCTCGCGACGGTCTCGGCCATGACCGGGAACAGCCTTCGCACCTCCTGCAACCGGCTCCCCGGTAGAAGCCCCACGACCAGCCTCTCCGGCGACAACCCCAAGACCTGTCGAGCTGCCTCCCTCCCGGGCCGATCGGCCAGCGCGTCGAGCAGTGGATGCCCCACGAACTCCACGGGGATCCCGGCCTCTCGGTAGATTGCCTCCTCAAACGGGAAGACAACCAGCATCCGGTCCACCGCTTTCCGGATTTTCGGAAGGCGGTTCTCCCCCCATGCCCACACCTGCGGCCCGATGTAATAGAGCACTGGAATGCCGAGGCCGCGCGCCTTGGCAGCGATGCGAAGATTGAAGCCCGGGTAGTCCACCGGAAGAACGACATCCGGTGGATCCTCCCGCAAGAGAGTGTCCAACCGGCGAGCGAGCGTACGATGGCGCGGAATCTGGCGGACCACTTCCGCAAAACCCATCGCGGACAAACGGTCGATGTCATAGAGCAGCTCTGCACCCGCCTCGCGGAGAGCTTCGCCCCCCACGGCACGAATGCGAACATCGGGCGCCATTGCCCGAAGTTCCCTCGCAACCAGACCGGCCTGAAGATCTCCCGACGCTTCCCCGGTCAGGATCAGGACGGTGCGGCCCACTGCGTTCCCTCCCCGGGGACCCTCTCCCCTGCGTCGGATCTCCGCTCAATGTCTGCGATCACTCGCTCCGCAAGGGCAACGGCCCGCCGTCCCCCCTTCACCCCCGGCAATCGAGTCTCCTCACCCAGTATGCGGCGGCGGAACTCTTCCAGCTCATCCACCAGCGGATTGTGGTCCTCGGGCGCGGTCAATACGCGTCGGTCCATTTCCATCGGCGCCGGTCCCATCCGACGCACCACTTCCACGCAGCGTGCACCGAGATCGAGTGAGTGATACCCGTTCGCTTCAAAGATGCGCATCTTTCGGACCGGATCCCGACTCACGCGGCTCGCTGTCAGATTCACAAGGGCGCCGCCGGGAAACTCCAGTCGAGCATTGGCGATGTCCACGCGGGAAGTAAGAACCGCCACTCCCACTGCCTCCACCCGATCCGGCTCGCCCCCGAAGAGATCCAGCACGAGGTCCAGATCGTGAATCATGAGATCCAGCACGACATCCACCTCCGTGCCGCGGGGATCATAACCGCCCAGACGGTGAGCCTCCACGAACCGGGGGTTCGACACAGACTCGCGAGTCTGCCGATAAGCCCAGTTCAGGCGCTCGACATGACCCACATCCAGCACCACCCCCGCCGCCTCCGCCGCGGCCGCGAGGCGATCGCATCCGCGCAGGTCTGCAGCAAGAGGCTTCTCCATCAGAAGGTGCTTGCCCGCGTCCAGGATCCGAATGCCCATCTCCGCGTGCAAGGGGCTCGGGACAGCCAGAACCACCGCGTCGCAGTGGCGCAGGAGATCGTCGACGCTCTCATGGAAAGGGGTGCCCGGCGCGAGCGCTTCCGCACGCGAGGGATCCGCGTCGGTCACTGCCGAGAGGACCATTCCCTGGCCCGCCTTGATGCAGCGGACATGGTGGCCACCCATACGCCCCAGCCCGATGACGCCCATCCGAATGCGTTCCACGCGAGTCCCCTCCGCATCGCGCCCGGACTAGCGTACGATCCCGCGCACGGAACTGGTGATGAATGAAATCAGCTCAGCGATCTCCGGACAATCAGACTTCCGCTCCCGCAGGGCGCGGACTGCCTGGGTAACATTCAGGCCGTCCCGATAGATGGTCCGGTAAGCGCGTTTCAGTTCGGATCGTGTGTCTGCGTCGATGCCGTTCCGGCGCAGCCCGATCGTGTTCAACCCCACCATCTGAATGGGGTTTCCCGCCGCCTTCATATACGGAGGCATATCCTTCGGCAGGCGGGACGCGCCTCCCACGATGGCGAACTTCCCGATCCGCACAAACTGATGCACCGGAGTCATCCCCCCGATGACCGCTCGATCGAATACCTCAACATGGCCGGCCAGATTGACCGCGTTCGCCAGGATGACTCCGTCATGCAGGATGCAGTCGTGGGCGACATGGACATAAGCCATCAGGAGATTCCCGTTCCCGATCCGGGTCTCCCCGTCTTCGCCGGTGGCCCGATTGACCGTCACGAACTCGCGGAAGATATTGTCATCCCCAATGCGAACCGTGCTCTCCACGCCGTCAAACTTCAGATCCTGAGGCTCCCCGGCAATGGCCGCACAGTGGAAGAAGTGGTTTCGCTTTCCAGCAAGGAGATGTCCGTCCAGGCGGACATGGGAATCCAGCAGACAGTCGTCGCCCAGAACGACCCCCGCACCCACCACACAATACGGACCGACCCGCACATTCTCACCCAGAACCGCATTCGGATGAACAACCGCCGTCGGATGAATCAGCGGTTCCGCGGCGGCGTGCGAGAGGTCCACGGTCACTCCGCTCCCGGCTTGTCCACAATCGTCGAGAGAAGGTCCGCCTCTGCGGCCAGATCATCGCCGATGAACGCCTTCCCGCGCATCTTGCAGAACTTCCGCTTCAGGTTCACGAGTTCCAGCTCGAAGCGCAGCGTGTCCCCGGGGAGAACCGGCTTGCGGAACTTCGCATTGTCGATTCCAAGGAAGTACATGAGCTTCGTCTCCGGACGCTCCACCGTATTCAGAAGGAGAACGCCTCCGGCTTGCGCCATGGCTTCCACAACCAGCACCGCCGGCATGATGGGATGCCCCGGAAAATGCCCCTGGAAGAAGGGTTCGTTGATGGTCACATTCTTGATTCCGACCACGCGCTTCCCATCCACCAGCTCCACAATGCGGTCCACCAGGAGCATCGGGTAGCGATGCGGCATGATCTCCAGAATCGCATTGATGTCCAGGGAGATGGATTCCTGCCCCGGTGAACGCCAGCGATAGCTCTTCACGGCTTCGTCGCGGATTCTCTTCACCAGCTGAACATTGGCGGCATGCCCGCCGCGCACGGCAATGACATGGCCCTTCAGCGGCATCCCCAGAAGAGAGAGATCGCCGATCAGGTCCAGGATCTTGTGTCGCACAAACTCGTTGCCGAAGCGAAGCGGTTCGTCGCTGCGGATCTCGTCCGGAGTCACCACCACCGCATTGGCCAGGCTGCCTCCCTTGATGAGCCCACTCTCGCGAAGTCCTTCCACATCTTCCAGCATGGCAAAAGTGCGCGCGGAGGCGAGGTCGTTTACGAAGAAATCGCTGTCCAGTTCGAACGACGCATACTGGGTTCCGATCAGGGGGCTTCGGTAGTCGATCGTAAAGCTGACCTTCATGCCGTCATGGGGAAGAATCACACGCTGCGCCCCACCCTCTTCAAAACTGATGGGTTGCCGCACCTCGAAGTAGTGGCGCAGATCCGGGAGTTCCTTGACGCCTGCGCGGAGGAAGAGATCCACGAAGGGACGCGCGCTTCCGTCGGGTTCACACGGTTCCTCTGAATCAATCTCGATGTCCAGGTTGTCAATGCCCAGGCCGGCGGCCGCCGCGAGGACATGCTCCACCGTGCCAATCACCGCAGGACCCATGGACAGCGTGGTACGGCGCGGGTCCGGCTCGCCGCCCAGGGCGAGATCCACGCGGGCGGGAAGAGCGGGCCGCCCCGGGAGATCCACACGAATGAAGCGAATCCCGCTCCCGGCGGCAGCGGGAAGAAAGCGAAGCTTCGTAGCCACACCGGAGTGAAGGCCGCGTCCTTCGATCTCAACCGGCTCGGCAATGGTCCTCTGGTTTCCCTGAATCACGATTCACTCCCGTCGGATGGCTCCGGCGCATGCTTTTCGGACGCCGCCCGGAGTTCCTTCAAAGTCTCCGGAAGCCGCCGAAGTGCCGCTTCAGCCCGAAGAGTCTCTCGATGTCCCCGCGCCGGAAAGCCGGAGACCGTCATTCCATCGGCGACATTCGCTGTGACACCCGCTCGTCCGGCGAGGGTCACATGGTCTCCAATGCGAAGATGGCCGGCAAAGCCGGCCTGTCCGCCCGTTCGAATGCCATCTCCAATGCGGGTGCTCCCCGCCACGCCGGTAAGGGCGGCGATGGCCCCTCCTTCACCGACCGAGACATTGTGAGCGATGTGCACCATGTTGTCAATTTTGGTGCCTGCGCCGATCCGTGTGGCTCCCATTGTCGCTCGATCGATGCAGGCATTGGCGCCGATCTCCACATCGTCGCCGATCTCCACGATGCCCAGCTGCGGGATCTTCTCGTATCGGTTCTTCCCGACCGGGGCGTATCCGAAACCATCGCTTCCGACCACGGCACCGGGCTGCACGGTCACCCGATTCCCCAGCACACACTCGCGACCGATGAAGACCCCGGGATACAGCACACACTCTTCTCCGATGATGCACGACTCGGACAGGTGAACGCCGGCGATCAGAATGCTGCCCTTGCCGACACGCACTCCGTCCTCAATCACGATCCCGGGCCCCATGCGGACACCGGACGCAACCTCCGCGCTGGATGCCACCACCGCATTGGCGTGTTGTCCCTCGGGCGGCAGAGGAGGTCCAGGGTCCAGCAGCTTCAGAACGCCCAGAACCGTCGCCTCAGGATCGGTGGCCCGCACGACGGCAAGGCCCTCCGGAGCAGGCATCCCCGGGGGGAGTATGACAGCCGACGCTTTCGTATCGGACAGGAAATGCCGATACTTCTCCGAAGCCACAAAAGTCAGCTCTCCAGCCTTTGCGTCTTCAACGGGCGCCATCCCGTGGATGAGCGTCTCCCCGGAGCCCTCGACTTCGGCTCCTACTCGGGAGGCGATCTCAGCCAGGGTGATCGGCCCCCGGGACGAACTCACTCCGCGCTCTCCGGAGCTCCCGGCTCCACCGCCTGATCTCCGGCCGCCTCCAGTCCCGACTCCAGCTCATCCAGCACCAGACCCGTCATGTCCGCACTTTCGGTCGCCCAGACCACCTGCCCGGTGCCCGCGTCCAGGACCACGCTGTATCGCATCTCTTCGCCCATCTTCGCGACAATCTCCAGGATCTGCTCGGCAATCGGGCGCGTGAGTTCCGCATTCCGTTCCGCCGCCAGGCCTTCGATCCCCCAGACGGACTCCGCGAACTGCTGGTACTCATTCTTCTTCTCTTCCAGGGACGCGCGCTTTTCCGCGAGCTTCTCCTCGGAGAGCATCAGTTGCTGGCCTTCCAGTTCGGTACTCAGCGACTCAATCTCATCTCGCATGGCACGAGCTTCGTCGTCCCATTCGCGGAGCTGCAGATCCAGAGCCTTCTGGGCATCGGCCGTTCCTTCGTACTTGTCGAAAATCGTCTGGAAGTCGATGACTCCCACTTCCCCGGCCAAAGCCGGAGAGATCATCACACTCGTGAGCAAGATCAGGCCGGCTAGAAGGCCTGGCCGCCGATCTGGAAATGAAACTCCCATCCTGGACCTCCCATGGTTTCGTCTCGATCGAATCCGTAAGCGTAATCAAACCCCAACTGACCGACCATTGGCACATCAATACGCACTCCCGCACCGACTCCCCGCCGGAGATCCGTCAGGTCCATCTCTCCAGGCCTGTTCCAGGTGTTGCCCGCATCGAGAAACACGAGCCCCTGAATCGACTGCACGATCGGGTACCGAAGCTCCGCCGTGGAGGTCAGCATGCACCGGCCGCCCGTGGAGGGCAACCCGGGGTCCGGGACGACATCGTAGTCCGGGTAGCCACGCAAGCCATACCTCGCAATCCCACCGAGTCGGTAGCGTCGCCAGAACGGCACCTGATCGGGAGCCTTCAGTCCATTCAGGAAGCCGACATCTCCCGAGAGCGACAACACGAACTTGCCCACTGTCCGAAAGTACGACTTCGTCCCGAACTGCAACTGGTGGTAGCTCTCATCTCCACCGAGGACTCCCCCGGCGAACTCGTTGACCAGGCGGGTCGAGGATCCGCGCGTGGGGAAGAACGGGCTGTCCACTGAGTTCCGAACCAGCGTCAGCGTCATGGAGGAAATCGTCGACGGGCTCGTCTCGCCGATTTCGTCTTCATTTCCGCCTCGCGCTTCCACCTGGTACTCGGCAAGCGAATAACGCCAGAACGAGCGCGTGTAGTCCAGCCACGGGAATCGCCGCCCGAGGCGAAGATCCCCGCCGGTGCGTGTCTCTGTGAACGTCTCAAAGCGCCTCTTCGTGTCGAAGACATCGATGCCCGCACTGGTGGGAGTATCCAGAAGCCATGGCTCGGTGAAGGAGAACTCAAACTCCCGGAACCTGCCGAACTCGGCCCGGATCGACATCAGCTGACCCTTCCCCATCCAGTTGTTCTGCGCCAGTTGCAGGAAGCCTGTCAGGCCCGTCTGTGAGTTGACGCCCATGCCCATGGTCGCCTGTCCCGTCTGTCGTTCCTGCACCTCGAGGATCAGGTCGATGTCACCGGTTGCCGGGTCTGCAACCTGGCTGTCCAGCTGAAGATCGTCAAAGAAGCCCAGCTGGAAGATCTCACGCTGACTGCGGAGTACCTGCGACCGACGGAAGACATCCCCCGGAGCCACCACCATCTCTCTTCGAATCACGCGTTCCCGGGTTCGCGTATTCCCCGACACAAGCACACGATGGATCCGGGCCGGTTCCCCTTCCTCCACGCGGAGATCCACATCCATCCTGTGTCCTTCGCGCCGGGTCTTCCGATCCTCCACCTTCGCATAGATGTGTCCCTCTTCGTGGCAGAGGCTGTAGAGGTTGCCCACGGTCTGATCGTAGAGGAGCGTGTTGAAGGGTTCTCCCTCCTTCAGAAGAACCCCGAGGCGCACGCGATCTTCCGGGAACACGCCCCCGTGGTCGAGCGACACCTCGCCCACCCGATAAAGCGGCCCCTCCTCCACTTCGATCTCCAGCGTGAGGCGCTCTCGTGTCTCATCGTACGCCTTGCGCACATCGACAATGCGCGCATCCGCATAGCCCGACGCGCCCATGCGCTCCACGATGCGCTCCTTGTCCTGCCGGAAGATCTCCTTCCGAAAGTCCCCGCCTCGCCACCAGCGATCCTCTTGAGTCTCCATGGCACCGCGAAGATCTCCACTGGCCACATGGTCATTCCCGATGAAGAGGATCTCCTCCACCTGCACCTTCTGACCTTCCTGAACCCGGAAGATCACATCCACTCGTTCCGTCCCTCGTACCTCAGGCTTCACCTGCGCGAGGAGGTAACCCTTCTCCTCATACAGCGCGAGGATGTCCCTGATGGCGCCGTTCAGCCTTCGGGCGGTGAGCGTCTGCCCCGCCACCAGCTCGACGACTTCCGCGAAGTCATCTTCATCCAGTTTGTCCGCGCCGCCATAGCGGATGCGGAGGATCGTCGGGTTCTCGGCGACTTCGATGGTCAGAGCCAGACCGCCTTCGCCCGGTTCGGCAAGAACACGGACATCTCGAAAGAGACCCTGCCGATACAGGTTGCGAATCCCGGCCCGAACCGTTTCCGGGGAGTACTCGGACCCGGCCTCCAGTCCCATCGTCGAGAAGATGAGCGCGTCTTCAGCGCGCACATTCCCGCGAATCCCCACCGACCCGATGGTCTCCGCCAGCGCCGGAGACATCGAGACCAGGGTCAGCAGGAAGGACGCCGCCAATCCGCACACACAGGAACTACGCAAGAGACCACGAATCATGGAACACAACCCCGTAAGTGGACTCCGCAGGCCACTCCCCGCACGGCCCCACGACAGGGGGACCGTCTAGAAGAGGAGCATCCGGCGCAGTCCGGAAAATGCGATTGGGGAGGCTAGCATCGGAGAGAGAGACCCGCGACGAAAAAACGCCCCGGCCGCATGGCAGCCGGGGCGCGGAACCGGGGAGAAACCCCCGAGATGTCAGTTCCCCGTTTCGATCTCCTTCTCCGCCGACGAGCCCGAGCTCCCTCGCCTGGAGGCCGGCGCCTTGCTGATGGAGAGCGTCTTGCTGCCCTTCTTGCGATCGATCTTCAGCGTATCCCCCTCGGCGAAGTCGCCGCTGAGGAGCGCGTCGGAGAGGGGGTCTTCGATCATGCGCTGAATGGTGCGGCGAAGAGGCCGGGCGCCAGCTGAAGGATCGTAGCCTTCCTCGATCAGAAGGCTCGTCGCGCTGCGCGTGAGCTTGATGGCCACCTTCCTCTCCGCCAGGCGGCCCATGGTCTGCTTCAGGAGAATCTCCACAATGCTCGCCAGCTCATCCCGCCCGAGCTGGTTGAATGTGAGAATGCCATCCACGCGACCGAGGAACTCCGGATTGAAGGTCTTGCGAACCTCGCTCATGAGCTTCTGCTCAACGCGTTCCTGCCCGGCACCCGTGTCATCCTGGGAACCAAACCCGAGCACCGCTCCCGACTTGATTTTCCGCGCACCCACATTGGAGGTCATGATGATCACGGTGTTCTTGAAATCCACCTTCCGACCGTAGCTGTCCGTCAATTGCCCGTCGTCCAGCACCTGAAGCAGGATGTTGAAGACATCCGGATGGGCCTTCTCGATCTCATCCAGAAGAACCACGCTGTATGGCTTCCGGCGAACCTTCTCGGTCAGCTGGCCACCCTCTTCGTAACCGACATATCCAGGAGGCGCCCCCACCAGGCGGGACACGGCGAACTTCTCCATGTATTCGGACATGTCCACACGGATGAGTGCGCTCTCGTCCTCGAACAGGAACTCGGCCAGCGTTCGCGCCAGTTCAGTCTTACCGACTCCTGTCGGCCCGAGGAAGATGAACGAGCCAATCGGGCGCTTGGGATCCTTCAGCCCGGCTCGGCTACGACGGATCGCCTTGGACACTGCCGTCAGGGCATGTTCCTGTCCGACAACGCGACGCCGAAGCTCGTCTTCCATCCGCAGGAGCTTCTGCGACTCCTCCTCCTCAATCCGAACCGCCGGGATGCCCACCATCATGGAGATCACTTCCGCGATGGCCTCGCCATCCACGACCGCTCTCACCTCACCCTTCGCATCCGACCAGTCCTTGTGCATACCGCGCATGCGGACCCGAAGGGACTTCTCCGTATCGCGGAACTTCGCCGCCTTCTCGTAGGCTTGCGAATGGATGGCGGATTCCTTCTCCTTGGTGATCTGTTCCAGCTCTCGCTCCACCTCGCGGAGTTCGTCCGGGATGGCCGATACTGACAGACGGGCTCGTGAGCCCGCTTCGTCGATCACATCAATGGCCTTGTCCGGCAGATACCGGTCGGAGATGAAGCGATCCGAAAGGTAGGCGGCCTGCCGAATGGCCTCATCGGTGATTTCCACGCCGTGGTGGGCTTCGTACTTGTCGCGAAGTCCCCGGATGATCTCGATCGTCTCCTCCAGGGAGGGCGGATCCACCATCACGGCCTGGAAGCGCCGCTCCAGCGCTCCATCCTTCTCGATGTACTTCCGGTACTCATCCAGCGTGGTGGCGCCGATGCACTGGAGTTCCCCGCGCGAGAGAGCCGGTTTGAGCATGTTGGACGCGTCGATGGCACCCTCCGCACCCCCCGCCCCCACGATGGTATGCAGCTCATCAATGAACAGAATGATGTTGTCGCACTCGCGGATTTCATTCATCACAGACTTCAGGCGTTCCTCGAACTGACCGCGATACTTTGTTCCCGCCACGACAGATGCCAGATCCAGCGTCATCAGACGCTTCCCTTGAAGCGGCTCCGGAGTCTTGTTCTCCACGATCCTCTGCGCAAGCCCTTCGACGATGGCGGTCTTTCCGACGCCTGGCTCTCCGATCAGGACCGGGTTGTTCTTCTTCCGGCGGCAAAGAACCTGCACGATGCGTTCGATTTCCTTCTCCCGCCCGATGACAGGGTCCAGCACGCCGTCCACCGCAAGCACGGTAAGGTCCCGTCCGAACTGGTCCAGCGCGGGCGTTTCTGTCTTCTTCTTCTCCTGCGCGGGAGTTCCCGGCCCGGGGGCACTGCCGCCCAGCAACTTGAGCGTCTCTTCGCGAACGCGCTTGCGGTCTGCTCCAAGCTCCATGAGCACGCGAGCCGCGACGCCTTCGCCTTCACGAATCAACCCCAGGAGCAGGTGCTCCGTCCCGACATAGCTGTGCCCGAAAAGGCGTGCTTCTTCCACGGAGAGCTCCAGCACGCGCTTGGCCCGGGGAGTGAAGGGAATCTCCCCGATGGTCAGTGTGCCGCCGGAGGTCGGGACCATGTCCTCGATCTTCTGGCGAATGCTCTCCAGATCCAGGCCGAGATTGTCCAGCACCGTCGCGGCGATGCCTTCGCCTTCGCGAATGATCCCGAGAAGAAGATGCTCCGTTCCGATGTAGTCGTGCCGAAGCCGTCCCGCCTCTTCCCGGGCCAGGTACATGACCTTTCTTACACGCTCAGTGAATCGGTCCTGCATGCCCTCGCTCTCCCTTCACCCCGTTGCGGGGGCCATCGGCTGATCCGGCAGACGCTCCAAGACTCCGGCCTCCTGCCCGGAATGCCCGGAAGGTGCCGCGCTTCCTTCTCCTTGGCCATCGACCGATTCCCGCGTTGCCTTGATGCGTGAATCCTGCCCACAGGGACAAGTGTGCGGAAATCAGAGGAACTCGTCAAACTCCTCCCGGACCCACCGAGCCCTCTCCCACTTCTCATCCTCGGCGCGGAAGGAGTCGCCCACCCCCGCGCGAAGATGCGCGGATTGCGTAAACAGCAGCAATCGGTTCAGAAATGCGTGGGACACCTCCTCCAGCACTCCCAGAGACCGGGCCAGTCTCACATCGGAAGCGCAGGCCATCACCTGCTCCGCGCTCAGCAATCGGGCCGTTCGAAGGACCCCGTACGCCCGGTGAACACGATCTTCGATCTTTCTCCTGTGTCCCTTCTCCGCGGAGATCCGCTCGCGTGCATCCCGCTCCAGTTGCAACACGCGCCCGGCAATGCGACCCAGTCCGTCCAGACAGTGGGCCTCATCCACGCCCAGCGTCCGCTGATGGGAAAGCTGGAAGAAGTCGCCCAGGGCACCCGAGCCTTCCCCGAACCATCCACGAACGGCCATGCCCATCTCTGCGACCGCCCGGTGAACCTTGTCGATCTCCGCAGTCAGAACCAGCCCCGGAAGATGAATGAGCACCGAAGCGCGAAGACCCGTTCCCACATTTGTGGGGCAGGCCGTCAAATAGCCCCAACGGTCCGAAACCGCAAACTGCAGGCGCTCTTCCAGAAACAGGTCCAGCTCCTGAGCGCCGGTGAGCGCGTCAGACAGATTCAACCCCGACCTCACCGACTGGATTCTGATGTGGTCCTCTTCGTTGATCATCATACTCAGGCACTCGTCGCCGGACACGACGACTCCGCGACGCCCGTGTCCCTGCGCCAACTGCGGGCTGGCGAGCCGTCGCTCCACAAGGAGCCGACAATGCTGTTCCTCCAGTTCCGACAAGTCCCAGATGTCCGCATCGCCGATCCCCGGAGCCCCCGCGCACGCTTCCGTCACGGTGGCCAACACGCGGCCCCGCTCGAGTTCATCGGCGCGCCCCGGGAAATGACGCCCTGCGAGGTTTCGTGCCAAGCGCACGCGACTGCTCAACACCAGGTCCGACTCGGGGCCGGAAGCGTCCAGCCATGAGGAAACGCTTTGGGCAAGGTGCGTCGGAGTCATGATCCATCTCGTCCGGAATCGGGTGTCTCTGTGCGAATACGATCTCTCAGTTCCGCGGCACGATCAAAGTCCTGGCTCTCGACCGCCTCCTCCAGTTCCCGCTGGAGTCCCGCAATGTCCGCTGCGTGGCGCCCTCCCGGGAGTCGCCCCACATGGCGGCCCGCCCCCTGCATCTCCTCCAGAAGGGGCTCCAGCGCTTCATGAAAAGCCTCGTAGCAACGCTCGCACCCCAGTCGGGATTCCGCAGTCACCGCACCCATGCTGATGCCGCACTCCGGGCAAGCGGTGTCTTCTCCGAGAGACACTGCCGGAGAAGCGGGTTCCGCTTTCTTCTGTTCCTCGGAGGCAAACCCGAGCCCCGCCGCGCATTCCTTGCAGACAGGGATCTCCCGGACGCTTCCCCCCTCGAACTCTTTGTAGAGGATCTCTCCCGGGCGCTCTCCGCACTTGCCGCACTTCATCAGAGAGCCTCCCCTGCC